>CAYUEO010000016.1:0-13184 GCA_964443755.1 uncultured Gammaproteobacteria bacterium
GGAATTTGCAAACCAACGTTTCGTGAAAATTTGGACTGCAAAACAACTTCTTCTGGTAGAATTTCTGAATAATCCGTTCGCAAACGGAGATCATCAAACCCGACCGCAAAGAAGCGTTCTCTTTGCGCATTAAAAAACGCATCACCTTTTCTTTGTTCTGTCATAATTACTATTTTTTTTATTAAGTTGTTAAAGAATCTTTGATTTATTGAATTTTTCAATTCTAAAAATATTACTAGAAAAAATGAGTTAAGTCAAACTTTGTAAGTTACAGAATTTAAGTTCACTCATGGAAGTAAATATTAAAAGTATTAATAAATTAATTAGATAAAAATTGCATTGTATGCTTCAATCACTAAAGATTATAGCCCCATCAATGGTATACAAAAAGACCTAATAAAATTAGGCCTTTTATACTTGCTCCCGGGGTCGGATTCGAACCAAGAATCTAGCGACTTATAAGGGGTTTTTGAGTGATTTATATAGGTCGAAATAACAGGAGTCGGTCGGGTATTTGGAATAAAAAATGGGACAAATGGGACACTATAAAGGGGTGCAATTTGTATCTAATTTGACAAAATGATAAAATAATAGCATAAGAACCATTAAGCTAATACAACTATATGAACGATGATAATCTAAGGGATTTAAAGCTCTTATCAATTAAAGACCTGGGCAAGATATTCAATATATCACAAGCTACGGCTTATAGAATTGTAGAAGGGCGTAAGATTCCCTTCTACAAGATAAATGGACTTCTCCGCTTTTCTGAGAATGATATACTTAAGTATTTAGAAGAAAATAGAGTTGACCAGATACAACACCGAAGATAACTACCCTATTTTATTTTGTTGGTCACAATAGCAGAAATGCTGGCGATATGGGGCAAAATAATTTAGAGTTTTTATATAAAATACCGCCCAGGTCGAGGGCGGTATTTTTATTTATATTATTATAATGAATAAATGGCCTCAAAATCATCTTTAAAATATTCATCAATGCCTTTATTCTCTCCACGATAATTTGTTAATAAAAATTGTCCAAAATTATGACCGCCCTTTTCTGACGATTCCCATTTTTTCATTATGTCAATTATTTTATGATTATTTAATAATTGTATTAATAACTCAAAGTCTCTAGCGGAACAAACGCCATAAGGCATATCATTAACAGATTCCTTTTGGATATTTCTATTTTCTAATTGCTTAATAACAAGCTCTTTCAAATGGAATGAATCTTCGCCAAACAAAAACCAGTCCTCCATTGTGACAATAACTGGAAAAACATCAACATCTTTGTTGTATTCCAAATTTGTATATAAGTTATTTTTATAATCAACAATAGTTGCATAAACTTGCGCTATGTCTTTGGCTAGTATTTCTAAATCTTTTTCTATTGCTTGGCTGGAAACCAATTGGCTTTTTGATCTTGATTGCAATCTTTTAGCTTTAGCCTCAACAAAAAAAACCGCATTATCTTGTAGCAAAATTAAATCAACACTATCTTTTTTATCCTTCTTAACTAAGTATTTTTTCTCAGGAATAACTATTGTTTTTTCTTTATCTAATACTTTGTTTGATATTTCCTCTAAATAATCCTGAAAAGCAAAACCAAAAGATGCACCAAAACTTTTTTCATCAGCTTTGTCTTTTATTAAATCAAAATATATTCCTGAGGTTATTCTCCAAACAAGAAAAGTTATTACCGGACAATAATAATACTGGCCAATTTTTATTAATGGATAGTATTCTAATGGATTAAAAGTATAGACGTATTCATCGTCAAATTTAACATCTCTATTTATAATTTCCTTAATTTGATTTATATCAGAAGAAACAAAAGATAAAAATACATCAAATTCTTTTTTTGTTATGTTTGATATTACAATATTCGGATTAATATTCATCTTTGGGTTACTTAATATAGCTCCAATAATAGCAGTTCCGATTATATACCATTGCTTAATTGTCATTCCTATCCTTGATTTAATAATTTCAGATATCCTCGGGGAATTATATATTTTATAATACCTAAGAAAATCATTCGATGAAGGCTTTAATTGCCAAGGAAATTGACGATGAGATATTCTTCTCAATTCATTTCTAATATTAGTGCCGCCTATTATAGGCCACGCATTATTTTCAAAATCTTTTATTTTATTTATCGCACCTGAAAAATAACTCCACTTATTAAAATTTTCCTTAGAAGACAATAAATTACCTTGATTGTTAGCAATGCACTCCCTAGCTAATAGCGACAGCTCCCACTCATAAATACCTCTTTCAATTGGATTTAACTTCTCAACAATATTACTGCCAACTTCAATGTCTGATGGAATCTCCTGATCGAATTGAAAATTATTTATGTAAGCCCAGATAACATAAAACGCATTTTCAACAGAAACGGGCCTTAAATAATTTCTTAATGGCTTATATAGTCTATACAACTCTTTGTTTATAATATCACTCATTTATTTTTCTATTTTTAATTTCTAAATAATCAATATAGTAACCGTAATCATGCTCTGACTTTCGAATCCCAATTCGTTCTGCGGCTGGACGTTTTGCTTTATCAAAATAAATTTCTTTACCATCTATTTTAATAGATAAAACTAAATCTTTATCAAATTCTTTAAGTAGTTCACCTTTTCTAAGAAAAAGTCTCTTTCTAAAAAATACTCTACCGTCATTTTGTATAAAGGCCTTTAAGCTACAAGATAATAATGGCTTAGTTTCACTTTTACGATACATATCTTCTGAATAAGTATTTATACTTACTTCCACTGGGTTTGTGTTAGATGCATCGTTTTTATATTCGATAATCAAATACCCTAAATTTTTATTATTTATTTCTTCAATCAAAAAACCCATTTTTTTCCAAAAATTAATAGACGACTTTGGATTGCATTCAACTTTAATTACACTAATTTTGTTTTTAATTGCCTCACCTAGAATATACTTAAAAAGTTTTCTGCCAACACCTTTTCTTTTATATCCTTTCTTGATATTTAGAATGCTTGGTCCATCAATTGGCCCGGTTATAAAACCAATGGCAACATTATCGTAAATATATACAAACAATTGTTTTTCACTAAAACAATCTGCTATTACTGATATATTATTCCAAAACCCCTCACCATATTTATCAAATTCTTCTTTCAACCATTTAGATATAAAATTAAAATCTGATTGCGTTGCCAATCTTATATTTTTTAATATTTTTTTATTTTTTCCTTCTATTATCCCTGACTTTTCAATTTTCATAAAATTATTTTAATCAGTCTTAAACATTTTAATGCCTAAAAAATAATTTAACATATCAACCCCCATTTCTTTTGACATATGAGGTATTGATATTTTATTACTATTATTTATCACCCATTCCTCCAGCCAATCGGGAATATTGTGTCTAGAAATAAAAAATATATAAACAAAACCGCCTATAAGAAAAACGTATTTAGTTCCATCACCATTCTTCACTCTTATTGGCTGGCCCACAAAATCTGGGGAAAGAGTATCTTTGTTATTTAAATAAGTTGATATGAAACAGGGATAATCCATTTGTTTACCAGGATTACCACTTATTACCATCTTACGAATAATTTCCTCATGTGGACCAAGGTTAACTTGTTTATAAAATTTTCTGCTTGATATACTTGATCGTCAAAGCAATGATAATAAAAATAATTTAAATTTTTTATAATCAATGCCCTTGACACAAGTGCTTACAAGTCCGCTTTGATTCTTTTGATTTTCAAATTCAATATTTTCTCCTCTATAAATTTTGCCACCGTATAAAATTTTATGAGCATAAGTTTCATACTGCCCCATTATCTTATTGTCGCATTCTTGGCATAATATATCCGATTCAAATTCTCCAGTATACCTTTTTTCAGACTTAGAAAAATCTTCAATATTTACAATAAAAAATTTATTATCATCGTCGCGAAGCCCCTTATGCATGAAGTCGGGGATTATATGAGATTTTTTTAATAATTTTTTTTGCTCTTGGCAAAGTTTACATCTCATATCATTTAATAATCTTTAATAATTCATCTTCCCCTTCATACCCTCTTATTTTACCGCTAACATAACCCATGCGATAACTGATTCCATCGCTCATTAATCGCCAATTGGTTTCGACTAATACGCTATCAATGACTTTCTTTAACTTGTGGCGGCTATCATATTCACTCCTTTCTAATTTATTATCCTGAGCAGTAAAAGAAACGGCAACAAATCTGCCAATTTCTGGTTTATCAAATTGAAGATCGCCATAACCATCTTTTTCTAAGGCTTCAATCATTATTCTTTTTATTTCGCCTATTGGTAATTTCTTGAGTTTAGTGACTTTGTCATAGACTTCTTTATTCTTATGTCTTTCCTCAATATCATCCATAACTTTTTTAAAGCGATCCATATTTTCTAAAGCTCTGATATATTCTTGACCTTCTTCCTCTGATAAACAGAACCTTTTTCTATCAGCCTCAAAATTTAAATCTATTTCTTCCTTTTTCTCTTTTAAATCATAAACATACTTATCTTTATGTTTACATTTAGGACAAGTTGATAAAGTAGTAATAGCATTTTTAGTCTTTTTATGACTTTTAATCATGTCTGTGTCGCACTTAAGACACCTATCTGGTTTAGATTCATACTCTTCCCCATTTTCATAAAAAGCTCTTCTATTATCACAAATTTTACAATCATACAAAAACAACACCGAATTCATCGATGTTGTTTCAATCAAGTCTTTGGAGACTAACTCCATTTCTTTTTTACATTTAGGACACATTATACCACTAAATGGCTCAGCCGACTCTACTCTTTTGTCCTTTTCTCTGTCTATTTCCATCCACCTAGTAATATCTGCTTTCTTTTTGAGATACCTATCACCTTTTTCAAAATATAACATCATTTCGGTAACGGCGCTGACAGCTTTTACTGCGCCCTCATCAGAAAGATCTGTTTTTGGTATATTTATTTTAGCGGATTCAGAAATGCGCAACTTATCGACTGTAATCTTATCGTGTAAATCGACATAGTATTGTTCTGGTTGTAAGTGTTTATAATTGTTCATTTTGTTTATCGATACTAAAGAAAAACGTAGATCCTTTTTCTGGATAATCATTAAAAATAAAGGCTCCTTCTATTAGTTCTAATTTTCCATTTATCGATTTTAACGATTGTAATATATTAATCATTAAACTTCTAAACAGTAGTTCGCGTAAAAAGGTCACATATGGACCATTTGAATCTATATCAATTTTATTTTTATACTGGGAATGAATATAACTTGACAATCTAACATACCAATCTGAATACATACGTTTGTATCCCAGTGATTCGATAATTTCTCTAATTGATAATCCGTCCCAATAATTCTTTCTTAAGCCAGAAGGATTATAAAGATTAACTTTGATCTGATTTTTTAATATTCTTTTTTGTAAATCAGTTGGTATTTCATAGCCGTATTCATTAGCCCTTTTTAAGAGTTCTTTCTGCGAGAAAACCATATGGTTTAGAGCCTTCCTCTCTGAATCACTTTTATAAATATATTGTAAGTTAATTGAATCTTCTAAAATATTTCTTGCTAAAATAAGACTACTTTTAAAATGATTTTTGCCTAAAGTAATAATAGCCGCCATTGAATCACTTATATTTTCTAACATAAATGCCGTAACCTGAAAAAGGGTTTCATCAAATTCTTTCCTACGTTTTATTAGTTCAAATAATTGAAAATCTACAGCCTCTTTTATGCGTTTAACGTTTTCTATGTCAATATCTTTTTTGCTCATTTTTATTATTTTTCGTAAATTTTAACTTTCAACTATAAATTTAGCTCTTTCATATAACTCATCATATGTAATAATTTCAATTCCATTTATCTGTTGTCTATAAATTTCAAAAGAAGATAATTTTTCATAGTTTATCCCATTCTCAAAACCAAAATCATCTAATTTTCCAATAACAACAATTCCTCTGGGTTTGATATATAAAAGCTCTTCTCCTGTGGGCTCGCCGTTTGGTTTATTAATGCGTAAATAGTTGTCTTGAACCTTAAGCGTTGTCTTGTGTATTGTTTTTTGAATTTGAGCGACAGCTCCTCGCAATTCCTTTCCTGGCACATAAACACCGGGTCGGTCATATGTCTCAACGAGAATATTGGGAAGATGAGTTTTTATTTCACAAAATAATATTTTAGAAATATTTCCCCTTGTCTTAAGAAAAGCATCTATTCGTTTGCCTGATCCATCTATAATATCATTGCCAACAACGACTTGTTCTAATTTTCTATCATCAAGCCCCTCACATGCCACTAACTGTAATCCATAACCAAAAATCCACCTATTGTCTTCAAAAAAAATTTGCCAAACATTTTCTATTGTTTTTTTGGTGCCAGTACTAATCTCCAGCTTTTTCCTTTCTACTTCAAAAAAAGTATTATTATATAAAAGATTTTTAAAATATTCTAATTTTGCTCTGCGATCCTGCAGTAATGAAATGTCTTTTTCAGAAATATCATTTCCATATTTATTAGTAAAACTAACAATGGCATCCTCTCTGGTAATATTATCAAATATATCTTTTTTCTCTTTCTCAATTAAACAGTATGAAGATTTTCCTAAATCCATTTGACCATCAAGGCTTTTTATAAAATTTAACAATGATGAAAAATTTTCATGGCAACTATCAAAACAAACTTTTGCCTTTATTAAATTTTGATCGATACTTTCTTTGGAAAAATTTTGTATGGCTTTTTGTGTAATGTTTAATATCTGAAAATCAAAACGTGGAGAGAATTTTCCATTAACACCTTTTACTAATGTAACAACACATATTTTCCAAACCTGTGGTGATTTCTGTAATATAAACCTTTTTATTAAACTTTTTTTAATATTTTTAAAATACCAAAAACCATCCTGTGGGGAGCTATTAATTTGAACGTCTTCAAAAGAATCTTTTCCTACTACAAAATCAGAACTTTCGCTTTCTGGAAATAATTTATAAAGTGTTTTCGGGAAATTTAAGCTCATATAATTATTTTTTCAACAATAAGGCTATTAAATACTTATTTTCCCACGAAAATTGACAAAAGTCAACGAAATTAGCTTAAAAACAGCGTATTTGATTATTTTTTCTCACTATGCTATAATTTATTCACAAACTTGAAAAAGTTTAGGTAATTTCAAAAATTATTTCTCAAGTTACTAGAATAAAGCGTAGTTTCGTCCTCTACTGTAATAAAAAGGCTGTTATTTATCTAAGTAACAAATTCGCCGTCGGCTGCTCAGCTTGAGAAACGAGTACAATTTAATTGTAGGCAAATTCATCGAGATATCTTCGCTTTAAGCGTTTATATTTTAATGCTATTTGTCTTTTTTATTAGCAAAAAACATTAAACCAACGTCTAAAGCGTTGGTTTTTTGATTTACCAGCTTATTTAATTAAATTTTACTCTTATGACAGAAAAAACGCTCAAAATCGTGCAAGTCGCGATTAATGATTTAAAGCCAGCAGTCTACAATCCTCGAAAGATGGATTCAAAGCAAGAGGCTGACTTAACTAACAGTCTCAAAGAATTTGGCCTAGTCGACCCTATAGTTGTAAATGGCAATAAAGACCGTTTCAACGTGGTAATAGGTGGCCACCAGAGGTTAAAAATAGCCAAAAAGCTTGGCTACAAAACAATGCCAGTTGTCTACACTGACCTAGATGAAGAGAAAGAAAAAATTCTCAACCTAAGATTAAATAAAAATTTAGGTTCTTGGGATTATGAAATTCTTAAAAACTTTGAAACCGAAACTTTATTTGATGTTGGCTTTACTGACGAAGATATCGGAAAAATCTGGGATGACGTCTTAGAAATAGAAGATGATAACTTCGATGAAGAAAAAGAACTGGAGAAAATAAAAGAAACTAATATTAAACCTGGAGATTTATTTGCTCTTGGCAAGCATAAACTGTTATGCGGAGATTCAACTAAAAAAGAGGATGTTGCTAGATTAATGAGCGGAGAAAAAACTAGCATATTATTTTGCGATCCCCCTTATAATATTTTTATGAACTATAACAAGGGAGTTAGTGGCACACAACAATATGGTGGAAATACCAATGATAATAAAAGTGAGGCTGAGTATAAAAATTTTCTTAAAACTAGTATAGAAAATGGGTTATCAGTAAGCACTGAAAATGTTCACGTGTTTTATTACTGTGATCAAAAATATGTTTGGCTTCTTCAAACTATTTATCAAGAGCTGGGGATAAAAAACCAGCGCGTTTGCCTGTGGATCAAAAATGGCTTTAATGTAACACCAAATATCGCCTTTAATAAGGGATATGAACCGTGTATTTATGGAACCAAAGGCAAACCCTATCTTGCTCCTATTAATAATCTAAACGAAATCCTCAACAAAGAGATTGGTACTGGCAACAAAACAATTGATGATATTTTAGATATCATTGATATTTGGCTAGTTAAGCGCTTGCCGGGACAAGACTACTCTCACCCAACCTCTAAGCCTCCTGTATTACATGAAAAAGCGCTTAGACGTTGCACTAAAGTAGGCGATATTGTTCTCGACCTCTTTGGTGGCTCAGGCTCTACTTTAATAGCCTGTGAACAATTAAAGCGCAAGGCTTATATCGTTGAAATAGAGCCCATTTTTTGCCAGCTAATAATTAATCGTTTTGAGAAGTTAACTGGGCTAAAAGCCGTTCTTCTTAATAAATAAATATATGGAAAATATAAAAAATGGTGATGTTTTTCAATTAGGAAAACATCGCCTGGCTTGTGGTGATATAAACGATAAGTTACTGCTAAAAAAGTTAATTGGTGAGGAAAAAATTAAAGCAATAATAACCGACGTTCCCTACGGCGTTGCTTATGTTGAAAGTAAGACTGGGTTTAAGCAAAATTTAGCTTGCCAGAAAATAATTGCTAATGACCACGAACAGAGCGATGAGGAGTATAAAAATTTCACTTTTACTTGGCTTGAAAATTTAAAGGAATACCTAGAAAGAAAAAATTCCGTTTATATTTTCAATTGTGACAAAATGATTTTTCCATTAAAGGAAGCAATTGTTAAAGCGGGATATAAATTTAGCCAACTACTTATTTGGATTAAATCTCACGCCGTTATCGGCAGATTAGATTACCTACCACAACATGAACTAATTGCTTATTGCTGGTATAAAACTCACGATTTTGTAAGAGGTAAAGATAAAAGCATTCTATTCTACCCTAAGCCAAATAGAAGCAGGCTTCATAGCACTATGAAGCCGATTAGCTTACTTAGAAACCTTATCCTAAACAGTACTAAAACAAACGATATTGTTTTTGATGGTTTTGGTGGTTCAGGCTCTTGCTTAATTGCCTGCGAGCATACGGGTAGAAGATGTTTAATGATTGAGCTCGACGAAGTTCATTGCGACACCATTATTAAGCGCTGGGAAAAATTGAGTCAAAAAGAAGCAGTAAAAATTAAAACTTAATTATATGAAGAGTAATAAAGATAAAGAATTAATAATTAAATGTCTAGAAACTACCCCGATTGTTTATGTTGCTTGTCAAAAAGCAAATATCTCGAAAAGCACCTATTACCGCTGGCGAGAGGAAGATGCTGATTTTAGGCAAAAAACTGATCAGGCCTTAAAGGAAGGAATTTCAACAGTTAATGACTTAGCGGAGTCGCAATTAATTACTTTGATAAAGAATAAGAATATTGGTTCAATTACCTTCTGGTTAAGACATCGACATGCTGCTTATTCTGATAAAAATAAAATTTTTGGCAAAGAACCATATGAAGAGTTAAGCGAAGAACAGCTAGCAATCTTGAAGAAGGTCTTGAAAATAAACGATGCTAAAAATATTAACGACTAAGTATATGGAGATACTAAAAAATGTAATCAAGCACTGTCAGTCTAGTCGCTTATTTAGAAAGCGTCTTGCCTATTACGATCACCAGTGGTTTTTTACTCTATACCTGCCTCACTATCTTGGCTACGACTTAGCTCGCTTTCATCAAGAAATGTTTTCCCTGTCTCAGAAAAAAGACAATAAACTACTCGTTGTTCAAGGATTTCGTGGCTGCGGCAAATCAACGATTCTAAATCTTTCACTAGTTATTTGGTCAATTATAGGTAAGCCTAAGAAAAAGTTTATTCTAATTATTAGTAAAAACGTCGCTCAAGCTAAATTACACCTTAACAACATTTATGATGAGTTAAAGAATAACGAACTCTTAAATAATGACTTCTATAATCTAGGCCTTAAGCGTCCTAACGGATCATCTGTGTTAGTAATAGAAAAATATCAAGCAAAGATTATTGCCTCGCAATGCTTCAAGAGCTTAAGGGGAATTAAAAACGGCGCTAACAGACCGGATCTTATAATCTGTGATGATATTGATGATGAAATAATGTCAGAAAAACCAAGGTCTCGAGAAAAACTAAAAAATTGGTTTAACAGCGAAGTTATTCCTTTAGGCAGCGAAAAAACAAAAATAGTTGTACTAGGGAGTCCGGTAAACTTTAATTGTTTAATTAGAGAGCTAACACAAAAAATAAAAGACAACACACTCATTGGCGAAGCTAGGCTCTACCCGTTTTTTAAAAACGGTAAAACTATTTGGCCAGAAAAGTATAATTCAGAAGATAAGATAAGTGAGCTCAGAAATAGCGTTCTTAACCAAGAAACGTGGAATAGCGAGTATCTACTTTCAACGTCTAAAGGGATGACGATGTCAGACCTTCTGGATATGTTAGAAAATGATAGCAAGGCGATAAATGAAACTGAAACATCTAGTACTAATGAGCCAAAAAATGAAGAAGTAAATACTCAAGAATCCCAGGAAGCTCTCAATAAAGAGGTGTCAGATAAAATTGAAGAGTTTTTAGAAAAGTACGGAGTTAAATAAATAAAAAAACATTCACTAGTTGAAAAACTAAAGAATGTTATTAATAAAACCTTTAATATTTAAGGGTGGTTTTTGATATTATTTAGCAGGACTAACTTCTTAGAATATTTTTCAAAGAGTTTATATGCAAATTAAATTTTTCTCCTCTATTATATTATTCTCAAAATAACATTCCTTAGAATTATCAGAACCATCGAGGTTAGTTGAATTAAAATAAATCCTGTTATTTTCTATTCTTAAGTTTTCCGGCGGAAGCTTGCCAACATTTATCCGAGATAACAGAGTTAAATCATTATCATCAATCTTTAAAACATAAAGGCTTTGGCCAGTTGAAGCCCATAGCCAAGAATAAGGAACGACGACAATATTTTCTCTCTTTCCATTGTTTAGCAAACTACCTGTTTTGTAGTCATTCAAAGAAATAGAAATAGAAGCATTATCTCTAGAAAAATTATAAGAATCAATGTCATTAAATTTTCCTTCGTAGAATCTAAAGCTCTCACAGTTATCGCTTAGGCAAGAGTCACTGCTTAGTTCAGCTGGAACATATAAATTTAAAAGACTTCTTCGGATAAATATTTCGTTATTTTCATAGCTATTAAAGCAGACGCTATCTTCTAATAAGCTATAAGGAATAAAAACATTATAAATTCCATACGCTCCTGCAGTAAAGACATAGGGATTAAAAGAAAGCGTAACCCCCAAGTCATTAAAAGAAGCCTCTCTTAAATCTGATAGCAAAACTTCATCGGTTAAATAATCAAGGTTATTATTAAAAACTGGCCCAGTAATAATATTAGCCTTTAAAATCTCCTTTATTCTATCTAGATAACCATTACCGCAAAATAATTTATCAAGTGATAACTGTTTGCCGTTTTTTAAATCGTAAATAATCGATTTAACATAGCTATGGTTACCATTTCCTCCACCGGTATAATCGGTCAAGATAAGCTCAATACTTATAATATTATTTATTATTGATTTAACTTCAAAGGAACTATGAAGATTTACACTGCAAGAGTAAAAATAGTCTTGATCGCCGTAACAATCTGATATAACATTTTCCTCATCATCTGTAAAAGTATTTTTTTCATCCAACTTCCATCCCTCTATAAATTTTCTATCTTTTTCAAGTGTGCCTAACACGATATCTCTGATAATTTTATTTAGATCATTGGCAGAATTAAAACCTTTAAATTCAGGATACTCTAAATTAACTCTAGTATATGCATTATCTTCTTTAAGCGTTTTGGCATCCCATTTTATATCTTGGTAGATGTTATTTTCTGCTAACTTATTTTTTATTCTTAAACTATTTTTAAATACTTCATTAATATAACTTAAGTCAATATTATTAAATTCAGATAATAGGTTGTGATAGTCACCATCAACCCAAGCTCTGGCAGTATCTAAAATATTTTCTTTAACGTATTTAGAATAAGTAATTTTATAAACACCTTCATTATTTTCAATTATTTTGATTAAAGATAGTTCTGCTAAAGATGAGTCATAGTTCAAGCTACTTAGAGCTATAAAATAATTATCCTCATATTCATTAGTCTTTAAATATTTAGGGTTATAAGAAACTTTAGCCTGAAGTAGCAACTCTTTATCAAATATTTCTAAGATGGATGCTTTATCTTGATATTTATAAATAGAAATTGCATGTTCTGGCTGGAAGCTTAAAATATCACTTGAGTAACGAGCTAATAATATACCATCCTCGGGACTAGAAAAATCTTTTAGTTTTAAATCATTGCCAGTAAAAGTAATTTGATGGCTCCCTATTACCTCAGAAACAATCTTTCGCTTTTCATTTTTTTCGGCTTCAGTTTCTTCGGGTATATTAGCTTCTTCAACTAAACCTTGCCTGGCTTCATTATTAACCTTTTCATTAACGTCAATTTGTAAATTATTATTATATTTAGAGGTTAAGAAAATTAGAATAATAAAAACTAAAACAATAAGTAAAAGATTTTTCTTTTTTAAAAAGAACTTTTTTGCCTTCTCAACCTCTTTGAGGTAACGCTGTCTGTGCCCTTCTTCGTTAAAGTTTTCTTGATTATTCATATATTTAAACTAGGTTGCCTTATTGATGACCCAATCAATTAAACCACTTATAATAACCAAATCAGCAACATCATCATTAAAATACAACTTAACAGTATCATCTTTTAAATTTGTTTTAAACTCTGGCGAAGAGTTAACGATATAATATTTCCTGTCCGCTTCTATATTCTTAAGTTCCTCTCTGTATTTATCAAAC
>CAYUEO010000017.1:0-11872 GCA_964443755.1 uncultured Gammaproteobacteria bacterium
GTTAATGTTAATATTTCTAACAATACTCAAATTTCATTGTTAGCGAATACCTATGGCCAAACAGTAGTAACTATTTGTACGGTTGGAACTACCTCAAATTGCGCTAGTGTTTATGTCACCGTTCAAAACTCCAATGCCAGTGCTTTAACTTTCAGTCAAAGCAGTTTGACGATTTCTTATGGACAAAGCAGTATTGTTAATATTTTAAACAGTAGCGGATCTTATACTATTGTTAATAACTCTAATCCCAGTATTATCCAGACTTCTTTAAGTGGAACCGCTATAACTCTGACAGCAAATAATAATAGTGGCACAGCTGCTTTAACAGTGTGCTCATCCGATATGAGTGCCTGTGGAATTATTAATGCAACAGCCGGAACGAGTAACTCAAGTTCCTTATCTTTTAGTCAGAGTTCGCCAACTGTATATATTGGTCAATCGTTATCAGTAACTATTTCCGGGGGTAGTAATTATAATATTTCCTCAAACTCAAATTCTAATATATTGAGTGCTACTATTAGTGGTAATTCTTTAGTTTTGAATGGAAATCAAGCCGGATCTTCAACTATTACGGTTTGCTCTTCTAACGGTAACTGCGCTTCCTTGACAGCTACAGTTAGCTACGCTTCTTTGGGGGGAGCGATTACTTTAAGTCAGAATAGTATCTGGTTGCAAACTGGACAAGCAGTTAGTGTCGTAATTTCAGGCGGCACAATTCCATACTCTTTAGGCACAGTGACTAATAGCAGTATTGTTTCTACTAATTTAAACAATAATATTTTAACATTAACAGGGCTTAGTGCAGGATCTGGATCAGTAGACGTTTGTTCGGCTGGTGGCGCTTGTGTAGCTTTATCTGTTTTAGTAAACGGAGTTTCTTCAAATACTCAATTATCTTTTAGTAATAACAATCTGTCTTTGGCGGTAAGTGCTCAGACAAACATTAATTTATTTGGCACAGGCGGTTATTATATTTCTAATAGTAACAATCTACATGTTGCGACTGTGACTATTGAAGGAAATAAAGCGGTTGTTAAAGCTCTAGCGGCTGGTAGTGCTAATGTTACAATTTGTCAGACTGGTGGACAATGTTCAATATTATATGTAGCGGTTTCTTCTAGCACGACAAACACTCCACCATCTTTTAGCCCTAATAATGCAGAAATATCTATTGGCCAAAGTTTAAATGTTAATTTGTCTGGTAGTGATAGTGCCACATACTTTATAGCCTCTAATTCAAACCCGATAATTTCGCAAGCTAGTATAAGCGGTTCTAAACTAAATCTTACTGCTCTTTCAGCTGGGTCAACTGTCTTATCTATTTGTTCTGCAACAAATAATTGCAGCTCTTTATCCGTTAAGATAAATAGTGTTAGTAATAATAACGAAACTAGTAATCCTGGGTCAGGGGACAGTAGCGCAAAAGCTCCCGATATTTTAGAATTAATAAAAGTTGAATCAGGTTACGTTTCAGGAGGAAGTGCGGATGTAATAGCTGGAAACGCTAAAACTACACGCAGTAGTACAAGTGAAAAATCTTCATATACTAAATACGTAGCGCCTCTTCTAAAAAATGAGAATTTGTCGCAGAATGCTTCTGAAACTCTAAATTTTTTCATTTTATACGGCACACCGAGCACAGCTAAGCTAGGAGCCGGAGAACGGGCCGGTGTTATCAGTTCTTACTGGCAGGCTTATAAAAAATTACCAAAAACTGAAGCTGAATGGTCTGACGTTATGAAAATAGCTTCTGGCAGATGGCCGACCGAGCTAAGTTCACAGGCCGAAGCTCAAGCGAAGTTAGAGTTCAAAAAAGTTTATGGTCGAGCCGCAGTTATGACAAATAATAAAGATGCTAATGCAATTACTATCATAGCTTACGGGTTAAGACCCACTACTCGTAATACTGCTAGTGAAAAAGCCGCTATTAAGTCCTTCCGATATGTTTATGCTCATGACCCGGTTAATCCCTTAGCCTGGAACATTGTTCGTGCTATCTCTTACAGTGGAGCTACAAAATAATATTTTGTCTATAAAGAGCTCCCTTCGGGGAGCTCTTTTCTTTTACAAATCCCCCTAAAACTAGCTATCTAATTCTTATCAGGAGCTATGAAATATGCTATAATACTTTTCTATATTAAGAACGTATTAATAAATAGCTAACAAGAAATATATGACCGATAAAGTTAGAAATATCTTAAATACCCAGATTCAAGAAGAGTTATACTCTGCTTATCTCTATTTGGCTCTAGCCGGGTATTTAGAAAGCACTAATTTAAAGGGTATGGCTAACTGGATGTATGTCCAGGTTAAGGAGGAAGTGGATCATGCTATGGGCTTGCATCGATTTTTATTGGAAAGAGGGGCTACTCCGGAGCTGGAAGTAATCGGAAAGCCTGATATTAGTTTAATCAAGAACCCGGCTGATGTTTTTGCTGCCGCTTTAAAGCACGAACAGCATATTACAGATTTAATTAATAAAATCTTGGAAGTAGCCAGGGAAGAGAAGGATTATGCTCTAGAGGCATTTATTAAATGGTATATTGATGAGCAGGTCGAAGAAGAAGAAAGCGCTTTTGAGGCTCTTGAGAAGGTTAATTTGGCTGCTGGAAATGGTCCGGCTCTCCTAATACTCGACGAGCAGTTCGCTAGCCGCATCTACACGCCAGGAGGCCCTTATGCCTCTAAGGCGTAGGGAAGAAGAGTTATTTAGAGAATTATTTAGAGATTAATCCGCCCTGGTTAAACGGGGCGGTTTTTTATTTTATTTTTAAGTCTCATTCATGGGCCTTGTGATATGTTGATAAAATATTTTAATCATGTATTTCTTCACATAAACCCATGTCTAAAGAAACAAAAAATAAAGCGATTGCTCTTTTTGCGGGTAAACAAATTCGTCGCCACTGGGATGAGGAAAAAGAGTTATGGTATTTTGCGGTATCCGATGTGGTTGCTATCTTAACTGACAGCATCAATCCAGTTGTCTACTGGCGAAAATTAAAAGAAAGATTACTTAAGGAGGGATCAAATGAAACCGTGACAAAATGTCACGAACTGAAATTCATGGCTAAAGATGGCAAAATGCGCCTGACAGATGCTGCAGATACTGAAACAATGCTATCGTATAATAGAAGTATTTATAGTTTTCCTTTACAATTTGTAAATAATAGTTTATAATGATATTAGCTGATATTAAATAAATATTATTTAATTATATTGCCTATAATTAAGGCTATAACCTTAATTATTAGGTATATTTTTAAGGCTATAACCTTATGGATAACAAATTAGAAATAGCACAATTAAATAAAAAAATTAAAGCATATAGTAAATTAAAAGACTCCACTGCAAATTCTGGCTGGGTTCGTGCGGTCAGAAATGCTTTAGGTATGTCTTTGGAGCAATTTGGCAAGAAAATGGCTATAACGGCTCAAAGCGCTGGTGAGTTAGAACGGCGAGAACGAGATGGATCTATTAGCCTAAAAGCTTTAGATAAGGCAGCACAGGCTTTAGGCTTAAAATTGATTTATGGTTTTTACAATCCAGGCGATGATTTAGAAGAAATGCTCCACGCTCGAGCGAAGCGGTCAGCGGAAAAGATAGTTCTTAGAACTCACAAAACAATGCAATTAGAAGATCAAGCTAATTCTAGGAGAAGATTAAAAAAGGCTATCAAAGAAAAAACACTTGAGTTGAAAAATAAAAAATCAAGCTTCATATGGGATTAAGCTTTAAATGCCAAACAGGACAAACCCCTTTAAGCGAAGAAGAAAAGGAGGGCTTAAAGATAAATAGCCTGGCCACTCGTCAAGATCTTGATGAATTTGAACAACAGAACATTGCTCAGGCCATTGAGAGACTAGCCAGTCAGAGCTTGCGGATTGATAAACTGTTGACGGAGAGATTTATAAAAAATTTACACCGTCAGATGTTTGGCGATGTTTGGTCTTGGGCGGGAGAATTTCGCCGGAGTGATAAGAGTATCGGTGTAGATTGGCGCATTATTAGCATCGAACTAAAGAAACTTTTAGATAATTGTCGGTATTGGTTTGAAAATAAAGTTTTTTTAGAAGAAGAGATTGCTATTAGGTTAAGTCATGGCTTAGTTAAAATTCATCCTTTTGTGAATGGTAATGGTCGTCACTCTCGCTTAATGGCTGATATTATGATGGAAAATATTTTTCATAAAGATATTTTTTCTTGGGGTACATTTGGCTTAGATGCAGTTAGTGGTGAGCGGGCTAATTATATTATAGCGTTAAGAAAGGCTGATGAGGGCGATTATAGCTATTTATTAAATTTTGCACAGGGTAAATAAATAATCTTTAACCTATATGAAACACATTTGGACCGTTTTATGTCAAAAGTCAGCCATAGATTTCGAAAACAATCTAGTGAGTTTATTTAACTGCTTGGAAGAGTTTACTTTAGTTGTTGATAAAACCGAATTAGTTTCCAAGCAGCTAGTGATACCGGCGGAGATGCAACTGGTTAGTTTTTGGACGGTTGATAAACCCGATCAAGAAAATACTTTAGAGTTTAAGGGGGAACTAGTTGACCCGGCCGGTAAAGTAATTAACGCTTTTTCTAACCAGTTTAAAATAGAGAAGGACGTTAAGCGTTTTCGTAACCGGACTGGTATTCAAGGTTTGCCGGTAACCGTCTCTGGCCGTTACTATTTTCGAGTTTTCCAGAAAGTTAACGATGAGGCGGACTTTAGTCTAGTTTCTGAGCTACCTCTGGATGTTAAAATATCCTACCAGATTATGGATCAGACAAGTATTAAGAAGTAGGGTCATTGAGAAGCAAAATGACGCAATAATGCTTATATTCAAGTTTTTGAAGACGGAAATAGGAGAACTTCTCGGATGATTTCCAATGCTGTTTTGCTGGCTCATCATTCAATACCGCTCTCTTACAGAATTGTGGACGTGGAAGAATATAAAAAAGCAGCTATCTTATTTTACGAGTTAAATAATATTTCTTATTTTAAGCAGCTTTTTATTGATCAGTTTGAGGATGCGGTGAATAATTATTTTAAGTAAACAGATTTATCAAATGTTGAAAATTACTCCTATAGATGAGAACGTTAATTGGGAAGAGGTAATTAACTTTACTAAAATTAAAAAAGGCGGTGTTAACATTGATGAACTGTTAGCGGCTCTGTGATATTTAACAACTGTAATGCATCTGTATTACTATTTTTAAAGTGCCCCCGGCCTAATAGCCGGGATTTTTGTTATTTGCTATACTTTAACCGTAATTTATTTTCTATATGTCACCAAAAATTTATTTGCGGTTTTTACAAGCGGGAATTATTTTGTCGCTAGTTATAGTTTTTTTCGTTTTCAGCAATTTACTGTTTCCGTTTATAACTTCCAAGCAGCTGTCTTTTAATATTTTAATGGAAGTGATGCTGGCGGTTTGGTTAGTCTTTATCATGCGCTATCCGGAGTATAGACCGAAGCGTAGTTATATTAGTTGGGGATTAATTGCTTATTTCGTAGCGATCTTAGCTTCAATAGCGGTTAGTTATGACCCAGCGCTAAGTTTTTGGGGCGATGCTGAGCGAATGTTGGGGTTATTTCATCTACTGCATTTTCTGATTTTCTATTTTATTTTAATCACTGTTTTTCGGTCGTGGTCACAGTGGCGCCTATTATTTATGGCTTCAGTCGCCGCCGCTACTGTAGTTAGTGTTTATGGTATTTTTGGACCTAGCCCTTATTCCTGGATTGGTAACACTGCTTATGTCAGCGGTTATTTGATTTTTAATATTTTCTTTGCGGCTATTTTGTTTCTAAGAACTAAGTCTAATTTGTGGCGCTGGGCCTATCTTTTACCGGTTTTAGTTATGCTCTTTGAATTTGCGCTTCTTAGAACATCAGGTGCTATTATCGGGTTGGGGGTTAGTATTTTAGTTTTCTTTTTACTGGTTGGGCTCTTACATGAAAATATAGTTAAGCGCCGGATAGCGTTACTTAGTTTTTTATTAGCCGTCTTAGGAATATTAATCATTTTCTCTCAAAGTAGTAGCTCTTGGTTTCAAAATAGTTTTTTAAGGGGTCTAACTTCTCAAAAAGCTACTTTTCAAACTCGTTTAATCTCTTGGCAGGGAGCAGCGGCGGATTTTAAAAATCATTGGCTATTTGGGGCGGGTTTCGGTAACTACGCGGTGATTTTTGATCGTCAATTTGATCCAAAATTCTATAACTGCGCTAAAGTCGAGACTTATTTTGACAGAGCTCATAATAATCTAGTTGATATTGCCTCGACAACCGGGCTAGTTGGTTTACTGACTTATCTTAGTATTTTTGTGGCCGTCGCTTTTTATTTGGTTAAGCGCTACTACTTAGTTAAACAAATCGGAGGTAATAGTCGCTTAGAAGTTTTTATATTAGTGACTCTTTTAGTCGCTTATTTCATTCAAAATTTAGCGGTGTTTGATTCTTATGTGACTTATGTGGGACTAATGATGACGCTTGGTTATATTGTTTTTCTATCTCAGACAGAATCAGAAGATACCGCTACCGAAGAAATATCTGCTAGCCCTCGTTTAGTTATTGGTCATAATAAAGAATTTTTAGCTTTGATTTCTTTTTTAATCCTAGCTTTTTTAGCGATTAACCAGTTTAATCTAAAACCTTGGCGCATGCTTAGTGGATCAATAGAGGGTTATACTTTAGTAGCTTCCGGTAAGTTAATGAGCGGTGTCTATCAGTACCAAAAAGCTTTAAGCGGTACGCCTTTAGATAGAGACGCTAGATCGACTTTGATTAATATGGTGACCGCTAACCCTAATCTGCTTCAAGAATTGAGCCCTGCTCAAGCTGATGCGGTTTTAGAGTACACAGTTGAGTTAGCTAGACTTAATGTTTCTCACAACGAATATGATAGCATCTCGCAAATGCAACTGGCTCAGATGCTAGACACTGCCGCTCGGTATTATTATCAAGACCTGGATATGTTTAATTATTATTCCGGGCAAGCTATTGGGGCGATTGATTTATCTATTGAATCTAGCCCGAAGCGCCCGCCGGTTTATATAGTTAAGGCGCAGATGCTTTTAGCCCGCGGTGAGCATGTTGAGGCGATTAAAACTCTGGAACAGGCGATTAATTTAAATCCAGATTATCCGGAAGGGTATTGTCGTTTGGCTCAGTTCTATTTTTTTCTTGAGGCTTCTGATAAAACAGGGGAAGGGGCTTATTTAGAAAAAATTCAGACTCCGCTAGATAAGTGTGTTGATTTAGGCGGGGTCAGTGATATTAATTCTACCGCTTTACTTGCTCAAGCGCTTAACTACTATGCCCCGCGAGGTGATTATATTCGGTCTTTAAAGTTAGCAGAACGCTTGGTGATGATAGATAGTTATAACGCCACAACTTGGTTGGGGCTAGCTAAGCTTTATATGGCCGCCGGGTTTAGCGACACGGCCGTAGCTGCCTCCAAGAGGGCTCTGGCGCTTGATCCTAAGCTAGCTGATGATTGGCAGGAATTTTTAGATAGCTTGAAGAAGGAATAATTTTGATTATTCGACTAAAATCATAAGCCGAAGGCAGGCATAACAAAAAAGACCTCATTGATTGAGGTCTTTTTTTATTTTATGGAAAAATTTTATCTATCTCTTAAGCACCCGTCAGGGTGTTTTTGTTATCTTGGAAATACTGATTATTAACTATTAAGTTTATGTCTAGGATAAAAAAATTGCTTTTAAAAATACTAAGTCGCTTTCGGTCTCTAAAAACTTATCAAAAAATACTAAGTGTTTTGGCGGTGCTTTTTCTGTTAGTAATTTTGTATCTTGTTCCGGCCTTATTATTGGTTAGTAAAAATGAAATTAAACTAGCTGAGCTAGAAAGGAGCTATCAAGAAGATAACTTATGTCGCGAAGATTGTTTAAAGAAGAGACTAGAAATAACGGCGGCGTTAGTAGATGAATTAAAAAAGCGGCCCGATGCTCGTTTAGCCCGGCGTATAAAAAAATATTTTTTTGATTCCGAAGTTAAGCGAGATTTTAAAAATAGTTTGGTGGTAATTTTACAACAAGCCTTAGGAAGTGAGGCGCCGCCTGATTATTTAATAGGATATTTAGATGATCAAGATTCAGATCCCTATATTGCCGCTAAAATAATCGCGAAATTTTCTCCCCAGTCTTTAAGCTCAGTAAAATCTAATCAAACCAGTGCCGGACAGTTGCAGTATTATTTTGATATTTTACAGTCTGATAGTGAGTATCCTCTAAAAATAGCTGCGATCAGACAAATAAGTAATAACGCTAGTACGCCTGGCGCCTATACTTTAGAACAGTTAAAAATGATTTCCGCTTGGCTCTTAGATGATGAAAATAGTAATAAGATTAAATATCATTTAATTATGCTCTCAGGTGATTATTACTCTCTTTTTCCTGAGGAAACCTTAGAAGTATTTAGGACGATATACTGGGCTGCCGGTAGTTCTAATTTAAGCCGTGCCTTAGCTGCCGATTTTCTTAATCGCTTAGAGCCAGATGGTGGACCGGATGGGGCTAATTGGGAAATAGTTGAGGTTTCGCCCGAAGAGTGGGCCGATTATTATTCAGATTAAATCACATGAAAAAATATTATTTATTATTAGTGTTTATTGTAGGAATATTTTTTATTCCTCGGGTTAGTCAGGCGATGCCGCCTGGGACTTTATTATATCGAACGGGAAGTAATGGCCAGATGTTTGGTTATCAGGGGCCCTTGATTGAAACAGCCGGGGGGATAATTAAAGCTGTTAATGCCGGTCATGTCGCTATTTATATCGGTAAAATTGCCGGAGAGGATTATATTGTTGAAGCAATAGCCGGTGGAATTGTAAAAACTCCCGCTAAATATTTTTTAAATCGTCAGGCTAATGAAGCCTATTTAGGAGCCAAAATACCTCTTGGACTTAGTCCGGTAAGACAAGCTAAAGCGGTAGCGATTGCAAAAAGCTTAGCGGAACGTGACCTGGCCTATGACTTTGATTTCCACCGTCAAAAAGGATCTAGAAGCGGTGACTGGACCTGTGTCGGTTTAACGGAAAAAATTTATGAAAGCGCTGATATTTCTAATCCTAATAATATTGCGGCTTTAGAGTATGATAGTCGTTATTATGCTATCGATATTACTCCAGACGGGTATGATAATTATAGCTTAGCTAATCAAGACGGGGATCGTTTTTCTAGGGACAAAGAATTTTCTCAGATTGCTCGCCGGACAGAATTACTGTTTCCATTTCCGGAAAAAATTGGCTATAGTGCTGGCCTAGAAAAAGATGGTGCCAGGTATTTATTTATGCCCTATACCCAATTCTTGCAGCCAACCTTAACTACGGTCCAATCTGATATAACCTTATCGACCAATGAGGATTATGGTCTGGTACGAGGCGAGACTAATTGGTTAGCGATTGGTTTGCGTTGGAGTTTGATTAATAATCCAATTTCTTCTTTAAAAAATATTGCTTTAAAAGCCGGAGAAACCGCCGTGACTATAAAAAATTATTTACTTGGCTCTGAATCTGGAACCGCTATAGTTTTGGATAACAAACAAAAGACAGATCTTGAATCTGATACTAAATCATTACCTAAGGCGGTGGTGGTAAAAAATACCCTGCCGGTCGCGGTGGCTACAGCGAGCTCTACTTCTAAGACCACTTCTGCATCTAACAAAACAGCTACCTCTAGTAATTCTGGAGTTAAAGTTAATGTGCAAACAACTAAAAATACAAATGATGCTTTAGAGGGAAATAATAGTCCGCTAGTCAGTAAACTGCCAACCACACCAGCTCTAGTTAAAATTTACGACCCCAGCGTTGCGGTGGTAGCTGAACCTGATTCTGAACCTGATTCTGAGCTTAATTTTGAGCCAGAAATTATTAAAAAAGCGACTGCAGATATTAATAGTAATCCTAATGCTAAAATAGCTGAAGACGCTCCTAAGCTGGCTAATATTTTTGCTGTTTATGCAACCGGAGCTAATGATTGGATAGAACTTTATAATCCGACTGATTATGACTTTGATTTAGCGGCGGCCGGTTATCGTCTAGAAAAAACTAAAAGTGCGGCTGATCCGGGAATTATGATGCGAATAGGTAACACTCAAGACGGAACTTATCCGGGAGGAACTATTATTAAAGCTCGAGGTAAATATTTAATTGTCCGATCTGAAGCGGCTGATTATTTTAAAAACCAAGCTCAAGCAATTGCGACTAGGCCAGATTTTACCTGGTCCGGATCCGGTTATACGATTTATTTAGGAGTGGGAGCAATTAGTTCTAATACGGATGATGATATAGTTGAGGCGCTTGGTTTTGGGCCAGACTCTAGTTATTATCAGGGTAGCGCTCCAGCTCCGGAGTTAACAGATAATTATGTTTTAAGTCGGGTGGCTTATGATAATAATAATAGTCTCGATTATTCATTAATAAAATCAACTGATCCGAGTATTTCTTGGACAGCGAATGATCCAGCTCCAGTTGAACCTGAGAACGACGAACCAGAAGAAAGTGAAGATCCTGATCCTACCCCTGACCCTGATCCTACCTTAGAACCCGATCCGGTGGTGCCGATTATTTCTAGAATTATTATTAATCGGATTTATGCAACCGGAAATAATGAGTGGTTAGAATTATATAATCCTAATCCGGTGGCGGTTGATTTGGCGGCTTCTGGTTACCGGATTGAAAAAACTATTACAGCCGATGATCCTAGTTTAATTATGAGAATTGGTAATGAGCTAGATGGTACTTATCCGGGCGGGGTGATGATCGAGCCGGGCGGCGTTTATAAAATAGTTAGAGCCGGAGCTTCCGCTTATCATATTAACGGTGCCGATGCTATTGCGACACGTTTAGAATTTCTTTGGTCAGGAGGGGATTATACTTTGTATTTAGGCAAAGGCCCAATTAGTTCTAGCCAAGACGAGGATATTGTGGACGTGGTTGGTTACGGGCCAGCCGCTATGTACTTTTTAGGCAGCGGACCGGCCCCGTCTATTACGGATGGATTTATTCTAAGTCGTCTGGCAGATACTTTAGATAATTCTTCTGATTTCGAGCTAGTAGATTCTTTAGATCCTGATTTAGTTGTTGCTCCAGATCCGGATAATCCTGTTACAACAGACCCTGGTCGCTACGTTTTTCCGGAACCGATTGTCTCATCTGGCTTAGTTAATGTTTGGCATTTTGATGATTGCTTTGGGTCAGGTAAGAGAGTTGTGGGAAAATGGGACTGTGCTCTAGACTTGGGAGCGACCGGATCTTTTGCTTCGATGTTAGCGCCACCGGCTGATTTAGATCAATTTACGATTAGTTTTTATTATAAACAAAACGGAGAATATGCTCGTTTGCAATTAGATTTAGCTAATGAAGCTCTTGAACGTTTTAGTGTTATTTTAACTAGAAATTTAGCCACTTTAGAGGGCTTTCCTAATTCATCGTGGAGGTATTATAAGGAGGTACCTTTTGATGAATTATGGCATCAGGCGACGGTAGTGGTAGATCAGAGTCAGGATTATTGGGCGGTTTATATTGATGGCGAAGAAATTATTAGGGAAGTGTTTATGGCTAATTTGCCGGTTTTAAGCACGATAGACATTAAAGGAGATTTAACATCTGCCGTGGTTGATGAAATTGCGGTTTGGCATCGCTCTTTAGCCCCTGAAGAAGTAAGAACAAATTATTTGGCTGGTGCTCCTTATTACCCAATTACTCAGCGTAGTTTTCAGGCGGCTCCCGAGCTTTTGCATTTTTGGCAGTTTGCAGAAGATACTGGAACTAGCACGATTGATGAGGTTGCATCTTTGTCGATGACCTTAGACTCGTCTCAATGGTCGGCTCGAGTTCATGATAATTATGCTATTGCGAC
>CAYUEO010000017.1:11882-13136 GCA_964443755.1 uncultured Gammaproteobacteria bacterium
CTTAAATATTCCCTTGGAAACTAAAGATTTTTCGGTGGCTTTTTGGTGGCGTAACTCATCTTTTCCTAATGAAGGTCGGGCGGATATTATGTTTTATGATAATAGTCCGGACAAAAAAACATTATTTGGTCTAGAGGCTAATTATTATCGTCTCGGTTATTATTATAATCAAGAATATGGAATCTTTACCAAGGAACTTGATCTTGGTTTGCCATATGATGATAACTGGCATCACGTAGCTATGGTTTATGATTCATATCGCTACCGGCTTAGTTTGTATGTTGATGGAGTAGAGGTAATGTTTAAGCCGTATATTTGGTTGCCGGATTGGTCAACAATTGGGAGCTTGGATATTTCTACTAAGTATTATCAAGCTCTTTTAGATGATTTTAGAATATATAAAGGGGCGTTAAACATTAGCGATATTCAAGAAATATATACTAATACTAGAGCAAATTAACTATAAAGGGCTGTCACTAGGCAGTCCTTTTTTGTAGCCTTTAATCTTGATTTTTATTATGTTTTATTGTAAAGTTTATAGAAGTTATCAGGGTAAGCGGGCGATCGCTCTATTTTTAAGAATTTATTCTTAAAAGCAGGGAGGAAAGTCCGGACTTCATAAAAAACGATAGCGGGTAATACCCGCCGTCCGTGTCAAAGCGGATAGGGAAAGTGCCACAGAGACAATACTAATTTGTTAATTTATTATCAAATAAAAGGTGAAAAGTTATCGGATGTTTGCGCAAGCAAGCTACCGATTTCGCCCTTCGGCAACGAAGGAAGCGCGGTAAACCCTATCGGAAGCAAGAGCAAACTAGTAGTAGAAATACTGCTAAGAAAAGTGGCTCGCTTGAGCTGGCTAGAGATGGCCAGCCTAGATAAATGATCGCTAGAACAGAATCCGGCTTACGGCTGCCCTGATAGCTAAAAAAAATTATATGAAAAAAACAGAATCTTTTTTTTCCGCCTTATTTATTCCGGTGGACTATTTATTAATAGTCTTAGCCGGTATCTCAGCTTACTATTTGAGATTTTCTGATATTTCTTCCGGAATTAGACCGGTAATTTTTAGTTTGCCTTTTCAGACTTATTTTCAGTCAGTTCTGGTTATTGCCGCTATTTGGATTATTCTTTTTATTATAGCCGGCGTATATCAAATCCGTGACGCTCGGCGCGTGGCTCAGGAGATCCAAAAAATTATTCTTGCTTGCTCGACCGGATTAGCGGCGGTAGCTATTATTATTTTCTTTAGGC
>CAYUEO010000018.1:0-12752 GCA_964443755.1 uncultured Gammaproteobacteria bacterium
CAAGAGGTGCCACATTTACACTTTCACGTTATTCCTAGGCAAGAAAATGATGGCATCTCCCATCAGTGGCCTCATCGGGAGTATAACCCTGGGGAGGCTGAAGAAATAATCAAGAAATTACTGACATAAATTATGAAATTATTTGTTACCGGTGGAGCCGGTTTTATCGGTTCGAATTTTATTCGCTACTGGCTGCGAGAGCATCCGCAAGATTTTATTACTAATTTTGATCTTCTGACCTATGCTGGCAACCCCGATAATATCAGGGATTTTAATGATGAAAAAAACTATAATTTTGTTAGGGGAGATATTTGCGATTATCAACTCGTTACTAAGACTGTAGCGGGGCACGATATAATTATTAATTTTGCAGCTGAAACTCATGTTGATAGGTCAATTAAAGATAGTGCTAATTTTATCAAAACTAATATTGAAGGAACGCGCGTTCTTTTAGAGGCGGCTCGAAGTAATGGTCTCATTAGGTTTCATCATATCTCAACTGATGAAGTGTTTGGTTCATTAGATTTTGATAGTAGTGCTTTTTCTGAAAAGACGCCCTACGATCCTAGATCCCCATATAGTGCCTCAAAAGCAGCTTCAGATCACTTGGTACGAGCTTATTATCATACCTATGGCTTGCCAGCAACAATTTCTAATTGTTCCAATAATTACGGACCATATCAATATCCAGAAAAACTTATCCCCTTGTTTATTACAAATTTAATTGAGAATAAAAAATTACCTTTGTATGGTAACGGACGTAATGTGCGTGACTGGATTCACGTTGATGATCATAATCGTGGTATTGATATGATTATTCAGAAAGGTGTTTCGGGTGAGACATACTGCTTGGGAGGTAATAGTGAAAAAAGTAATCTAGAAATTACTAAACTGATACTTAATGCTCTCAATAAAGATGAATCGGTGATTGAGATGGTTAATGATCGCCCGGGACATGATTTGCGTTATGCAATAGATTATTCAAAGGCGCAGATCGGTTTAGGTTGGGAGCCAAAAATAAATTTTTCTGACGGCCTAAAAGATACAATTAAATGGTATCAAGATAATCAAACTTGGTGGAAAAAAATCAAAAATAATAATTAGTAAAAAAATATGGTTAATCGCAAAATATTTATTATCGAAGACGATGCAGATTTATTATATGGTCTCGAGTCTCAGTTCGCTGCCGATGATTTTGAGGTGGAAACTTCTTCTGGTGAAGAGGATTTAGTTGAAGTGATGGATAGCATGAGGGAATTTTCACCTAGTTATTTGATTTTAGATCTGATTTTGCCAAAAATAGATGGCTTTGAGATTATTAAGAAAATTAAAGCTGATGACGAGCTACGTGAATTACAGATTTTTATTTTTACAGATCTGAGTGATGAGGATAGTCGGCAAAGAAGTCTACAATTAGGAGCGGACTTTGTTTTTCTCAAGGAAGAGTTTGATACCTATGAATTTTCAGAAAAAATAAAGAAAATTATCGCCAACCAAGAGAAAAGTTCCGGTCAAGACGACGAGGATGAGCTAATTGACTAAGAGCGATAAACATACTAAGATAAGTGAGTATTTGTAAAATATGTTTATCAAACGGATCGGTATCGATCTAGGTACAACCTATACGCTTATCCATCTTCCTAAAAGGGGGATTGTTATTAATGAGCCAAGTGTGGTCGCTGTTTCTAGGGATGATAGGAAAATTTTAGCCGTGGGAAATGAAGCTAAAGATATGATAGGGCGTACCCCAGACACTATTATTGCTGTTCGTCCCTTAAAAGACGGAGTTATTGCTGATTATCGAGCTACAGAGGCGATGATTAGATATTTTATCAATAAGACTTTAGGCGGTATTCGTTTATTGCGTCCTGAAGTGATGGTGGCTGTCCCGGCAGGAATTTCTTCTACTGAACGTCGGGCAGTTATTGAAGCTACTATTGCTGCTGGCGCTAAGGCAGCTTATATAATTAAAGAGCCGGTCGCCGCTGCCATTGGTGCTGATATTCCGATTGGTTCTTCAACCGGTCACATGGTAATTGATATTGGTGGCGGAACAGCTGAAATGGCAGTTATATCTTTGGGTGGTATTGTAGCCGCTACCTCAGTTCGTGTGGGAGGAAATAAATTTGATGCGGCAATCCTAGAATATGTTCGTAAGAAATATAACTTAGCTATCGGCGAAAGAACGGCCGAAGAAATAAAAATAAATATCGGGTCAGCTTTGTATATGGAAGATAAGTTATATATGGAAATACGCGGCCGTGATATAGTTACCGGCCTGCCTAGAAGTATCACGGTTTCTAGTGATGACGTTACTGAAGCTATCCAAAATGAATTAGAAGCCATTATCTCAGCTGCTAAAAAAGTTTTACAAAAAACTCCGCCTGAACTTTCTGCTGATATTGTTGACAAGGGAATAGTTTTAACTGGAGGGAGCTCTCTGCTTAGAAATATTGACCAACTTCTGTCTCGGACTACAGGTGTAGCTGCTTATGTGGCTGATGATGCTATGTTATGCGTAGCAAAGGGAACTGGTATTGCGCTTGATAATCTTGATTCCTACAAACGCAGCATTTTAGCAACCAAATAAATAGTTCGCTGTTTTCCGGCGAACTGTTTTTATAGAATATGATAATCGGTATAGACGCTTCGCGAGCAAATTTAACCCATAAGACCGGTACCGAATGGTACTCTTTTCACTTGATAAAAAATTTGGCGGCTATTGATCGGGTTAATACTTATTGGTTGTATGTTCATAAGCCACCACTGCCTGAGATGGTTGAAGCAATCAAAGATAATCCTAATTTTTCTTTTAAACTTTTAAATTGGCCCTTTTATTCATTTTGGACCTTGGGCCGCTTAACTTTAGAAATGTTGTGGCGTCGACCGGATATTTTATTTGTACCAGCCCATGTTTTACCATTAGTATGTCCGAAGCGAACTGTTAATACAATACACGATATTGCTTTTGTACGTGAAAAAAATCTTTATCGATCAACAAAAGTTAAAACTGATATGCGTTCTCTGAGGCTTTTAATAAATTTTATGGTTCGAACCGTAACTTTAGGTAAGTATCGTTCAGAATCTGTAGACTACTTGTATTGGTCGACTAGTTTTGCCTTGCGACATGCTAAAAAAATTATTTCAGTCTCAGAATTCACTAAGCAAGAGATTTTAGGCCACTACAAGGAAACTCCAGGAGATAAGATTACGGTAGTATCAAACGGATATGATAGCGGGATATTCCGTCCTAACTTGGATCAAGAAAAGGTAAGCCAAGTTTTATCAAGTTATGATTTAGTGCAACCCTATTTTTTGTATGTTGGGCGGCTAGAGAAGAAAAAAAATATACCTAAGTTGATTGATGCTTTCGCTTTGATGCGTGAAAGTCATCCCGAGCTAGAAAAAGTTCGTCTAGTTTTAGTTGGTAATGCTGGTTATGGATTTGATGAAGTCAAATACCAAATTGAGCAGTTTAATTTGAACAATAGAGTCGTGATGCCGGGCTGGATTTTTGAAAAAGACATGCCCTATATTTTTAATGGTGCTCAAGCTTTTTTATTTCCTTCTCGTCACGAGGGCTTTGGTATACCGGTACTGCAATCTTTGGGTTGTGGTGTCCCAACCGCTGTTTCTGATCTGGAGGTTCTACGTGAGGTCGCCTTAGATTCTGTTTTATACTTTAATCCCTTAGATAAACAATCTATAGCTACAGCTATGGCCAGAATATTACAAGACAATGATCTTCGAACTCGTTTAAGAAGTCAGGGGTTAGAGCGAGTTAAGAATTTTAGTTGGGAAAAATGTGCTCGAGAGACACTAGATGTGCTAGAAAGCCTATAAAGAAAAGACTTTGGACAAAGGCTTAAATTATGTTAATATATAGATGTTATATATGAAGAAAATAGTAACATCTTTTTTTGTTTTTTTGCGTAACGGAGCAGCATTTTTTGGGCTGTTTATTTTTTTATTGGAGCCCACGCTAGCCGCTACTGAGCCTAATGATCCATATTATGGTCGGCAATGGTATTTGGGTAGAATTAGAGCTGATTTAGCTTGGCAAACTGTTAACTCCAGCCCCGATATTATTATTGCGGTTATTGATTCCGGAATTCAGATTAGTCATCCAGATCTGGATAACAGCCTGTGGATTAATCAGCGAGAAATTCCAGGGAATAAAAAGGATGATGACAATAATGGTTTTATAGATGATGTTAATGGTTGGGATTTTGTTAGTAATGTCCCAGACCCTTCACCAAAATTTAGTTCTGATTGGACTGAAGCCGGCGTTTCACACGGCACGATGGTGGCTGGAGTTATTGCCGCTGAAGGGAATAATGGCGAGGGTGTGACCGGAGTAAGTTGGCAGGCCCAAATTATGGCTCTTAAGGCTCTTAATGATCGGGGCGAAGGGAAAATGACCGATGTTATCCGGGCCATTGATTATGCCACTCAAAATGGTGCCAATATAATTAATTTAAGTTTTGTTACCTTTACCTATAGCGAAGCTTTACAAGAAGCAATCAGCCGGGCACATGCTGCTGGAGTAATAGTTGTGGCGGCAGCTGGTAATGAATCGTCTGGAGGGCATGGTTATGATATAGATAAGACACCAATTTATCCAGCTTGTTATGACGGAGAACTGATCGGTGAAAATATGGTAATTGGCGTCGCAGCTACCGATGCGCTTGACCAAAAAGCCAGGTTTTCTAGTTATGGATCGCGCTGTATAGATATTACCGCTCCAGGGATAAGTTTTTTTAACGCTATTACTAAAGGAGCTGATACTCTTGACCCAGAAAAAATATACGATGGTTATTGGTCTGGGACTTCTTTAGCAACCCCTTTGGTAACTGCAGGAGTTGCTTTAATAGCTCAAGCTAATCCCGAGCTTAGTCGGCGCGAAATTGTGAATATTTTATTTGCTTCCACGGACAATATTAGTCGCTTGAATCCAGATTATCCAGGAGCCTTAGGAAATGGCCGTTTAAATATTAATCGGGCTGTTATTTTAGCTAGAGAAGAATTAAATAAAAAATCTGGTCGGCTTATTTTATCTCCTGCTCAAGGAGCAAAATCAGTTCGCTTGACTGTTAAGGATGGCACTTTGATTAATGAGTTTTCTCAAAACACGTTTCGAAGCGGAGAAAGTTTTTCCTCAGGCGATCTAAATGCAGATGGCTTTGATGACATGATTGTAGGGGGAGCGATTGGAGCTGAACCAACAGTGAAAATTTTTAATACCGAAGGCAAACTAATTGGAAATTTTTTGGCTTTTTCTAAAGATTTTCGGGGCGGCGTTAATACTGCCGTAACAGATCTTAATAATAATGGTCAAAAAGAAATTATTGCAGTTCAGGCTTCAGGTGGTAATGGTGAGGTTCGCATCTTTAACGCCCAAGGGAAATTAATGCGCAGCTTTTTTGTGGATAGTAAAAATTGGCGAGGCGGGTTAACTGTGGCGGCTGGTGATTTCTCTGGCGACAAGGAAAATCAAATAGTGGTTGGTTACGGATCAGGCAATGAACCTCAGATTAGAATTTTTTCTGCAGAAGGTAAAATTATTAGCGCTTTTCTAGCTTACGAAAAATCTTTTCGAGGTGGAGTTAGGGTGTCAGCGGCTAACCTTAACGGCCGCGCGGACCGAAGTAAGACAGAAATTATTGTGTCTCCGGGAACCGGTCGAGAGTCTCAAATAAAGATTTTTAATAACCGGGCCTCCTTATTGGGGACGTTTATGGCTTTTGGTAGAAATTGGCTTAGCGGTGTTAATCTAGCTACTGGAGATTTAGATAATGATGGTTCGGCTGAAATAGTAGTGGCGGCTGAGCCAGGCGCGGCATCGCACGTTAGAGTTTTTAATATGCAGGGCATCGTTCAAGAATCGTTCTATGTTTGGCCCGAAGACTTTAAAGGAGGAGTAAATGTTGGTATAATCAAAGTAAATAACTAAAATATACTTATGCCTAAACAGGTAATATTTGATAAGAAAAATATTTTAGTCGCTGGAGGGGCCGGTTTTATCGGTTCGCATCTTTGTGACGAATTGGTAAAAGATAATAAAGTGATTTGTATTGATAACTTTAGTACCGGCAGTGAACGTAATATTGATCATTTACTGGCTAATCCTAATTTTGTCTTTATAAATCATGATTTATCTGAGCCTCTTGATTTAGAGATATTGCCGGATTTAAAAAAGTTTAAAGTCGAATTTCAGGGTTTGCAGGAAATATATAATTTAGCTTGCCCCATGTCTCCCAAGAGATTTATGGATAACAGGCTTAATACTTTAATGGCAAATTCGTATGCCATTAAAAATTTATTGGACTTAGCGGTAAAGTATAGTGCAAAATTTTTACACTTTTCTTCTTCAGTAGTTTATGGTGGCAGGTTGGCTAGTGATCCGCATGTAAAAATTAAGGAAGATTTTATTGGGTCTGTAGATCCGCTGTCTGCTCGCAGTTCTTATGATGAGGGTAAGCGGTTTTCAGAGTCGATGGCTATAAATTATCGGTCCATGTATAACGTTGACGTTAAAATAATGCGCTTGTTTAGAGTGTACGGACCACGTATGGAATCAGATGACCATCAAATGATTCCAGATTTTATTATTAACGCTTTAGATGGTTCAGATATAACTATTCATGGCGGTCCAGAATTCTCTTCATCTTTTTGTTATGTTACCGATGTTATTGATGCAGTGGAAAAGTTTATGAAATCAGATTTATCAGGTCCAATTAATGTGGGGTCTGATGTGGATATTAAATTAACTGACTTAGTCGATTTTATAATTAAAGAAACTAACTCTCAGTCCAAGATAATTCATGGAGAAAGAGAATTATTTGTTAGTGAGCTTGTTTTGCCTGATATTCACTACGTTAAAAACGAACTCGGGTGGATGCCGGTTGTAACTCTGGAAAATGGTTTGAAGAAGACAATTTTTGACCTTAAAGCTCATAAAAAACTTCAGGGGTTTGGATCTTAGTGTTCAATCTCAATTAGCTCTTTCATTTTATCTAATAGATCTTTTTCATCCCCGGCTTGAAATAATCGGTCTTTTTTAGTAATAATTTCCGGGATGCCGCCGATGTTAGAGGCTAAAACTGGGGTCGCTGCTTTCTGTGCTTCATAAATAACTGTCGGTGAGTTTTCGTAGCACAGGGAAGGCACTACTAGTAAATCAGAGATTTCCATAAATTTTAATACTTCTGGGGCTAAAAGGCGACCGTAAAATTTTATTCTCTTATCGTTTTCGGCTAGACTTTTTAATTTTATTATTTCTTGGCCATCTCCTATTATATCAAGACTTAAATCTATTTGAGTCAATTGTTTAAAAGCGCTAATTAATAAATCGACTCCTTTATGTCTTTCTAGTTGACCAACATAAAGAAATTTTTTGATAGTTTTAGGTTGTTTAGCGAAGCTGTTTATTTCTTTAATCTGATTCGATACTACTTGTAAATCAGATTTCGAAAAAAAGCCGCGCTGAATATGCTCAGTAAGTAGCCACTGAGAAGGTGACTTAATAGTAGTAGGAGAAGAAAATAGTAAATAGTTTATTAATTGATATATTTTGGCGCATAGTCCAGATATTTTTTTCTCTTCTCCTATTATCATAATTCCCGAGGGATGCAGCAACTGTATATCATGCAACCAGTGTTCGTGTCTTATATTCAGTTGACGTAACACAAGAGGAGTCATAAAGCCCATTCCCATGAGATTATGGGTTATGACTAAATCTGGTTTTTCTAAAATAAGAATTTTTTTGAGCTGTAAATATTTTCTCCAAGAAAAAATATTAGCTAAGTGCCAAATTGGACGCAGTGCCATCGGCCAGTCTCCTAAACTTAAATAATGGGAGTTTAGATGGTGAATCGGTACTCCCTGGTAGTTAGAGTTTGGTTTAGCTCTGCTTGGCTTAGTGGTGATTAGAACAACTTGATGACTGTTTCCGATTAATTCAGTAATGTGCCTAATAACCACTTTTTCTGCTCCACCTCTATCGTAAGGCGGAAACAGGTTGTTGATAATTATTATTTTCACTTAAATAGCTGATTAAATTTTTCTTTCATTATATTTAGGCTGTATTTTTCTTCAACCAAAGACCGAGCCGCCTTGGCCATCTCACGTCGTCTGTCTTCATGATCAAGTAAAAAAATGATTTTTTTTCTGAGCTCTTCGATGCTTCCGGGACTAGCCAACAAACCTTCTTGAAGATTGTTAAAAACTTTCCTGACACCCGGTAAATCAGAGGCAATAACCGGCACACCACAAGCCATAGCTTCAATTAACACTAAGCCAAAAGCTTCGTGGCCGTTAATAGACGGTAAAATGAAAACATCAGATTTTTGGTAAGTCCGGATAAGATCAGTATCGTTTAGTTTGCCAGAGAAAATAACATTTTTTGATAAATTTAGTTTTTTAACCAGGGCCTCATAATCTGACCGGCAGTCTCCCTCTCCAACTATTTCCAAATTAAACTGACTGCGATCAATTCCAGCTAGAGCCTCTAATAAAATAGGTACGCCTTTAAAATAGTGAGCTTTATCTAAGCCACCGACGAAAAGCAGTTGGCGCTTTTTGCCTTTAATATATTTGTCATTTACAAAATTAATAATATCCTGCGCTTTCTCGACTAAATGATTGGTAGCTTGTCTGTTAAGGATTGATGGTTTAAATCTTTCAATATCCAGGCCGAATGGTATTTCTCTAAATTTTTCTTTGTTGTTTAAATAGTATTTTTTAAGCGGTCCGCTTTGTACATAATCCAGGCTAGCGGAAACTATTAAGTTAGCTGCTTTAAATAAATATGGCTCAATTAATTTACTGGGCCAACTTAATAAGTTTAGCGGAAAAGGAAGTTTGGCTGTATTCATGTGGTAATGAATAATGAGCTTGGGTCGCCGATAGATTTTTTTCAGCAACCAGATAATTTCATTTGTGCCAAAAAAAGGATAATGTAAGTAAATATAATCGTATTTTCGTAATTGCCAGAACAGTTGTGGCATCAGGGCGCCATGACCAAGTTTGAAGAGTGGTTTCAAATGGGCCGGAGTAAAGTCAGTAACATCATGTTGTTCCTTAAGGATATCGCTGATTTGTTTAGCGCTATTAGCCATGCCCCCTGCATAAGGAGGCCAGGCACAAACGACATTAGCGATTTTCATAAGTTCATTTTTTATCGTTGAGAGTAATCTGCCTGTTTAGTTCTGTTAGATTGCGATCTAATTTAGCGATTGATAGCCGGAGACGGAAAACCAAGTAAAATAGAGCTAATACTCCTAAATAGATGAGAAAATTAATTCCGCTACCTGAAAAACCGAAATAGGCTACCAGACTATCAATTTTTTTTATTAGAGTTATAGCTAAAGCAGCTAATATCCAAAAACTCAGCCAAAGAGTAAATTCGTTAGAAGTTATTTCTTTCTTTTTTTTCTCGCTGAAAAGCTTAGAAACAAAAAAGATGATAATGAGTCCAGCTAAAATTTGTTGTAACATAAAATTATTCTTTATTTGGTGGATTGATTATTTTACTGATTAACAAGTCTTTTAAAACACGAAACCCACCGCTGAGCTTTTGGCCGTATTCATGGTATATCACGGTCACCGGCACCTCTTCTATCCGGAGTTTTTCTCTAAAAGCTTTGGCTTGTATTTCGCTGGCATGAGCCATCTCGCGGTTAGAAATAGCTGTTAGTTGAGCGGCTTTTCTATTCATAGCCCGGAAGCCGTTTTGAGGATCACTAAGTCTGACTCCTAAAAAAAAGCGGGTAAAAAAAAGGGCTAAAGGCATAATAATATGTTTTTTTAAAAATGGCCAATTTGGCTCCTTGCCTAAAAAACGTGAGCCAAAAACAATATCAGCCCGATTCGTAGCAATTGGCGCGACAACATCCGGTATCTCGGAAGCTAGAAATTGATCATCGGCATCAAAATGGACGATAATATCTGCTCCTAAAAGTAAAGCATATTCATTACCAGTTTGTAGGGCCGCTCCTTGACCTCGATTGATTCGGTGTCGCAGAACTTTGGCGCCGGCTTTTTCTGCTAAGATACCCGTTTCATCTTTTGAACAGTCATCAACAACAACTATATCCTGTACATAAACCCGGACGTCCTCAACAACCTTGGTAATTTTTAAGGCTTCGTTCCAAGCTGGAATAACACAAATAATTTTCATATCAAGATAGCCAGATTTTAAAGCGACCTATTTTTGATCTTGTTCTAAGAGTTTTTGGGCGAGATGGCTTAGGCCAATCAACCAGGGATTGATGAATTACTGCCTTAAGGCAACTATTATCTAGGCCATGATTAACAGCGATATCCTTGATTTTTTTCTTAGCCTGGTCTATATCATCGGCTGAAAAAGCAATTACCACTCTTCGTCCGCTTGAGGCCGCCCTGAGAGCACCAGTAATGGCCGAAATATTATTAGCCTCGTCTACAAAAATTAAATCAGAATCATGGTTTAAAATTTTATGCCAATAATCCGAATTAGGGGCTAGATAGTTTACTCCTGGAACATTTAAAGCTATATTGCTATTTGTAGATTGTAACCAATAAACATTTAAAGAAGGGTCGTTGTTTTCTAACAGCAAGGCGTTTAAAGTTGAACTCTTTCCTTGGCCAGGCAGAGAAGTAACCGCGATTAATCCTGGACGAGCACTAATTTTTTTTAAGGCCTTGAGATTCTTTCCAGCTAAACCTAGTTGATTGAGACGCCAGACTCGAGTTGGATTATTAAGCAGTTTCATGACTATTTTCTCTCCCTCTTTTTCTGATCGAACAGTTAGATAGAAATTCCAGCTTTGTTTTGCATCATTAATACTGCCGTGCCTATGATTGACAAGTTCTCCGGCAGTTAGTTTAAGAAGTTTTTTTAACGCGGCCATGAAATCACGTTCTAACTTTGGGGGTACGGCAATAGTTAAGACCTCTCCTTCAGTTATTTGACAATCAAGAGTAACCTGGCCAGGATGAGCGTTAATGGTTAGATGGTCAGCTCTTTTTGTCGTGGCAAATTTTAGTAGATTGGTAAATATTTTTTGACTCATAATATCATTATTATATCATGGTTTTGTATTATCATAAAATATGATAAACTGGGAGTGTATTTAAATTTTTATTTAATTATGGCTTATTCTGACATATACGCCAATTTTTTTTCGATTTGTCAAAAACTTTCTAATGCTTTAGGGGCAATTTGGCGCTTATTGCCAGCTAAATTGTATTTTTTGACATTATTCTTGTTACAGGCCATGGCCTGGTGGGGCGCTTATTATATTTATTCCAGTTTAACTGGCAATATCTTAGTTTTGCATTATAATGTCGATTTTGGTATAGATTTGATTGGAGTTCCTGTTAGAATTTTTATTTATCCCTTGTTTGGATTAGGAATTATTCTCTTAAACACTGCTTTAACAGCTTTCTTTTATCGTCATAGAGATTTTAGGGTCTTTACCCATTTACTGTTAGCTGCTGCTGTAAGTTTTAGTTTAATTTTAAATATTGCCTTATTTTTTATTTATTTCATCAATTTTCGGTAATTTATTAAGTCTGCCTATGGAAATCCACGTTGTTAAAGTACTATTCTTTTCGACTCTAGCATTTATTGCGGCCTTTTCTTTAACGCCTTTGTTAACACATTTTTTGTATAAGTATAAGTTAGGCAAGAAGATTAGAGATAATGGGAATACTCCTATTTTTAGTAAGTTACACGCTCATAAAGACGGTACTCCAACTATGGGCGGAATATTGGTATGGGGAACTTTACTTATTCTGATTGTTACTTTTGCTGTTCTCGACGATCTTTTAGTAGGTGATTTATGGTCCAGTTTAAATTTTTTGTCTCGGTCTGAGACTCTTTTACCGCTCGGGACCTTAATTATAACAGCTCTAATTGGCCTTTTTGATGACTGGTTAGACGTTAGGGGCAAGGGTGTTTTAGGCGGCGGCGGCCTTAAGGTCTGGCACCGTTTAATAATCTATACTTTAATTGCTACAGCCGGAGCTCTTTGGTTCTATTTCAAACTTGATTGGGGGGTTTTCCATTTGCCATTTTTTGGTAATTTTGAAATCGGTGCTTGGTATATACCAGTATTTATATTTATTATTGTAGCCACTTCGTTTTCTGTTAATGAAAGCGATGGTTTAGACGGACTGGCGGGAGGATCTTTATTGATTGCTTTTGCTGCTTACGGAGTAATTGCTTTTTCTTTAGGGCGCTATGATTTAGCTACATTTTGCGGTGTGATAATCGGCGCTTTGTTAGCTTTTTTATGGTTTAACATTACTCCGGCTCGTTTTTATATGGGTGACACGGGAGCTATGAGTCTAGGGGTTACTTTGGGGGTTATTGCGATGTTGACTAATTATTCTCCCTTACTGCTCTTTATTGGTATAGTTTTTGTTTTAGAATCTTTATCGGTTATTTTGCAACTCTTATCTAAAAAAATAAGAAAGCGTAAATTAATTATTTCATCACCAGTTCATAATCATTTTCAGGCTATAGGCTGGCCAGAAGCTAAAGTAGTGATGCGCTTTTGGGTGGTGTCTGGAATCGGGGCCGCAGTTGGTTTGATTATTTTCATGTTGGATAGGAATTTTTAAATATAAGACCATGTTCGGATCACTTAAAAAACGTCAACCCGCGTCAAGTAGTCATGAACCGGACCGCAGTTTAATTTGGGGTTTAGGTCTACTTGTCATCTTTGGGTTGGTTATGCTTTTTAGCGCTTCTTGGGTTGTTTCGT
>CAYUEO010000019.1:0-12739 GCA_964443755.1 uncultured Gammaproteobacteria bacterium
TTTATATCTGCTAAAACTGGTGAAAAAGTAGCTAAGGTATTAGACGTTTGCCTAACTGTTGCAGCAGAACGTAGTCTGCGCCTCAGCGATTCGCAAACAGAAAAATTTCTTAAGTCAGTAGTTAAAATTCATAAACCGGCTAAGGGTAAGGGTCTTAAAGCCCCGCGTATTTATGAATTCAAACAAGTAAAGAGCAACCCTCCTTTGTTTAAGCTTCGCATCGGACCTAATGACGATCTTCATTTCTCCTATGTTCGCTTTGTAGAAAATCGTTTGCGAGATAGACATGGTTTTACTGGTACACCTCTAAAAATTAAAGTCACTAAAGACAGAAAGTCTCATACAACCTATAATGAATAGTGTATGAAAATAATTGTTGGATTAGGAAATCCCGGAGAACAGTATCAAAACACCAGACACAACATTGGCTGGCTGGCTTTAGATGCTTGGGTTGACCCAACTGATTGGCGTCATGAAAAAAAATTTAACGCACTGATACATAAAGACGGCGAAACTTTATTTGTAAAGCCGCTAAGCTTTATGAACGAGTCTGGCCAAGTAGTCCAAAAGGTTATGAGCTACTATAATCTTTTGCCAAAAAAATTTGGATTAATTAAGGCTAAGGGAGCTGAATTGAATGATACTCTCACGGTAATCCAGGATGAACTAGATATAGACTTTGGAAAATGGCGTCTGACAGAAAATTCATCAAGTGCGGGACACAGAGGAATCCAATCAATAATTAACCATCTTAAAACTCAAAAATTTAATCGCTTGCGTTTAGGTATTAAAAACGATCTTCTAAGAACTCATATTGCTCCAGAAAAATTTGTTCTTCAGTCATTTAACCGGGAAGAAAAGGATAAATTAACTAACATTTTCTCTTCTATTGATATTTTAAAACTACAGTAGTTTTTCATTTTCTCTTAAAAATAGCTTCAGCTTATAATTGATAATATAAATCTGCCCTTATAAGGACAGATTTTATGTATATAAGCCCTGAAGCGAGAAAATGTATTTTAGCTCTGAGTTATTTTGCAAAAATTGGACCAACTAGTATTAAGCTGCTAGAAAGTCGTTTTACTAATTTTTTCAAAATTTTTGAAGCTGGAGAAAGCGCTCTTGTCGAGTCCGGATTAAAAACAAAAATCGCAGAACAGTTTATTGTGTGGAGAAAAAATTGGGATGAGCGCCCAGTTTTAAAAGAGTTAAGAGAGAATAACATTAATTATGCAACCTGGCATGATCCTGACTACCCTGCTTGGTTAAAAGAAATACCATCACCGCCACCTATCCTATACTATATCGGAAGCATTAATCAATCTGTTAGTAAAAACTTGGCTATAGTAGGGTCGAGACTTCCCAGCCCTTATGCTCATAATTTAATCGACTTGTTGGTACCTGAGATAGTAGAAAAAGGAATAATTGTTATTAGTGGCTTGGCATACGGAGTCGATACTTTGGCTCATAATTCTGTTCTGGAAAACAAGGGTATTACCTGGGCCGTTCTTGGATCGGGATTACTAAAAATATACCCTGCTAAAAACTTACCATTAGCCAAAAAAATCGTCTCAACTGGCGGGGCAATAATTTCTGAATTTGCCCCTCATCACCCACCTTTAAGATTAAATTTTCCGCAACGTAATAGGATAATATCAGGGTTATCACGAGCTACCCTAATTATTGAGGCCACTGAGTCATCTGGCGCCCTAATAACAGCGAAATTTGCCCTTGAACAGGGAAGAGATGTCCTCGCTGTACCAGGTAACATCTTTTCCCAAACCTCAAAGGGCACAAATAAACTTATTTCAGCTGGAGCTGAGGTAATTACAAGTGGCCAAGATATTTTAAATATTTTTGGATTATCTTCTCAGGACTTAAAACAAAAAACAACTAACCCGTCTCGCAATAAACCAATTTTTTTTGACAAGATCGAAGAAATCGTTTACCTTTGTCTAGAAGCTGCTACTAACCGCTGCGAAAAATTAACCATTGATGAGATTGCTGAAAAAACTAAAATAAACAGTTCTGTAATTTGCAGCAAGCTAAGCATGCTTGAAATACGGGGCATTGCTCAAAGCCATGGTTTCCGTTATGATTTAAGTTAATTGTTAATTATATGGATTTGATAATTGTTGAGTCGCCCACAAAAGCCAGAACTATCAGTAAATTTCTTGGCAACAAGTTTAAGGTTGAATCATCATTCGGCCATATTCGTGATTTACCAAAAAGTGAAATGGGTATTGATATTGAAAACGGTTTTGAGCCTCGATACATAATCCCAACTAAAGCAAAAAAAACTGTCTCTGGGTTAAAAGCAGCTGCTAAAAAAGCTGACTCAGTTATTCTAGCTTCTGACGAAGACCGAGAAGGGGAGGCGATTGCTTGGCATCTGGTCAAAGCCCTAGGTCTAGAAGAAAAAAGCGCTCAAAGAATTGTTTTTCATGAGATAACCAAAGAGGCTATTTTAGAGGCCCTAAAGAAGCCGAGAAATATTGATTTCTCACTCGTAGATGCTCAACAAGCAAGACGGGTTCTGGATCGTTTGGTTGGTTATGAGCTCTCACCTTTTCTTTGGAAAAAAGTAGCTAAAGGTCTTTCAGCCGGCAGAGTGCAAAGCGTGGCCACTAGATTAATTGTAGAACGTGAAAAAGAAATTAAAGCTTTTATTAGTGAAGAATATTGGACGCTGTCGGCTGATTTTGTTTCAAATAGAAAATCAAATGAAAATGAACAAGCTTCATTTACCGCTGATCTTTATAAAATTAATGGCAAAACTCTCAAAAAACTAGACATTAAAAGCGACCAAGCAGAAAAACTAAAAAAACTTCTAAAAAATAGTAAATATCAAGTTGACCAAATAGACAAAAAACAAGTCAGCAAAAATCCGTCTGCTCCATTTACAACTTCAACCCTGCAACAATCAGCTAATCGCCAATTAGGATTTAGCGCCAAGCAAACAATGACTGTAGCACAAAAGCTATATGAAGAGGGGTATATCACTTACATGAGAACAGACGCTCTTAATCTTTCCACAAAGTTTACCAGCGAGGCTACTGACTGGCTCAAAAAAAATCTTGGAGAAGACTTTGCTGTTTCGGGGGTTAAAAAGTATAAAAACAAAAGCAAAAATGCTCAAGAGGCTCATGAAGCCATACGTCCCACAGAAGTAAGTAGAGATCCGGACAGTTTATCCGAAAAAATCGATAAAAACCAACTCAGACTTTACCGATTAATCTGGCAACGCGCTGTATCTAGTCAAATGCCTGCCGCTCTTTTAGCTGCTTCAACAATTGACGTAAAGACTGAGGCAGAAAATGAGGAGTATATATTTCGTGCTAACGGACAAACTATTGTTTTCCCTGGTTATCTAAAGATATGGCCTGAAAAAACTAAAGAACAGGATTTGCCCGTTGTGACGGTTGAGGAAAAAGTTAACTTAACGGACTTACGAGCAGATAAACACGAAACCAATCCGCCAGCCAGATATTCTGATGCCGGATTAGTGAAGGAGTTAGAAAAACATGGCATCGGTCGCCCTTCAACGTATGCTCCCACGATTAACACGATTATCGCCAGAAACTACGTAGTTAGGGATGATAATAAAAAATTACAACCGACTGAGATCGCTTTTGTGGTTATTGATTTATTAATCAAACATTTTCCAAAAATTGTCGATTATAAGTTTACTGCTAACATGGAAGATGATCTTGATAGCATCGCAGAGGGTAAAAAGAAATGGCAACCAATTATAAGTGATTTTTATGGAGACTTCCACAACAACCTACAAATTAAATATGAAGAGATAAACAAACAAGATATTATGCCTGAAGAAAAATCAACTGAAGTGTGCGATAAGTGTGGCGCCGAAATGATTATTAAAACTGGTAGGTACGGAAAGTTCTTGGCTTGTAGCGGCTTCCCAGATTGTCGTAATATAAAAAAAATGGGTGGCGGTCCAGAAGCTTCTCCGGAAAAGAGCGCGAAAATTACCGAACTAGAAAAAAAGCATGCTGGAGAAACCTGTGATAAATGTGGCTCGGTTATGGCCGTAAAAGTTGGTAAGTTTGGTCCTTTTTTAGCTTGCACTGCTTACCCTAAATGTAAAAATATTAAAAATATTATTCAGGCGGGTGACGGCAAAGAAGTTGACTGTCCTAGTTGTAAGAAGGGGAAAATAGTTAAAAAATTTAGCCGTCGCGGACCATTTTACGCTTGTAGTAATTACCCGGATTGTAAAAATGCCTACGCCGGACAACCAACTGGCAAAAAGTGTCCGGACTGTGACTCGTTATTAATCACTGATAAAAGCGGCAACGTAATTTGTGGCAGTCGTGGTTGCGAATACAAAGAGTAAAATAAATGCTTCTATGTAGTTACAAAAAAAGCCCTGGACATCCAGGGCTTTTTAAAATTTTATTTCTTTTTTGTAGTCTGCTTTTTTTCTTTTTTCTCTTTAACAAAGTCCATGGCTTTCCTAACTATCTCTCCTAAAATCATAAAGTAGGCTGAACTATTTTTAAGTTTTCCTTTAGCTATTTCTAATAATTCTTCAGCCTTCTCTATTCCTAATTCAATCCTTTTAACTAAATTGTATACTTTTTGAACGCTGGCTACAAAGTAATAGATAGCCCAGCATAGGAAAAAGGTTAAAACTGCTATAGAGACTGCTAACACTAAATTTAGAATATCACCTGAACTTGTAAACATATTTTTTTATTAAAACTCTCTTAATTTTGCTTCAAACTTGTTGTGTAAAGCAGACATTAACTCTTTTTCTGCTTTATCGACTTCTGCTGTAGTCAGAGTTCTATCTGGAGACTGAAATTCTAAGTGAAACGCTAAACTCTTAACACCTACTTCTAATTTGTCACCTAAATAAATATCAAACAAGTCAACTGATTTAATAAGTGAACATGACTTTACTATTTCTTCCTGAAGGTCATTATACATTATATTTTCTTTAACAACAATCGCAACGTCACGAAAAACAGAAGGATATTTTGGAGACTCTTGCCATTTAATACCTCCTGACGCTACTTCCAGATCTGACAAGAGATGAAAATTAATTTCTGCTACTGCCACAACTTTCTTAATATTTAGACCTGATAACGCTGCCTGGCTAACTAAAGCTATTGTGCCCACCTCTTTACTGCCAATCATTATCTTAGCGGCAGCGGAGGCATCTACCCAACCAGGAAAGTCATCGGATAAAACATAAGATAAACGAACGCTACTACCTAATACGTATTCTAAGGTACTATTAATTATTCCCTTAGCAGAACTAAAGACCTCATTGTTTTCACCAGCTAAAGCGACACACAACATAGTTTCTTGATAAGGAAGTTGTTCATCTCCTTGTTTTTCCTTTTTTATTGATCCGGGCATATCAAAAAAAACATTGCCAATTTCAAAAAAGCCCAGTTTATTTGATTTAGCCTGATTATTCTTAATATTAACCATTAGCCCAGGCACAAGACTACGCCTTAGTAGAGAATAAACCTCTGAAACAGGGTTGGCTAACTTTAGATGATGAGAAAAATCGATACCTAGTTTAGTTAATAGGTCCTCGCCAACAAAAGAATAGTTCTCAGCTTCATTCAGCGAGTGCTTAAGTGCCAAAAAATCTTTCAATCTCCGCGCCAATCTTCTACCTTGATTCACGTCAGGAAGCACTAATTCCTGAACAGGTAAGCTAGAGACCACGTTGTCATAACCATAAAAACGAAGTATCTCCTCAGCTAAGTCTTCTTTTGTACTAATATCTTTAGTTGATCTCCAGCTAGGGACGGCCACTGTTAGGCCACTACCATCTTTCGTAACAATAGAAAAACCTAGTCGACTTAAAATATTAATAATTTTTTCTTCAGAAATTTGTACTCCCAACTTCTTATGTAGCCAATCAAATTCAAGATTCACAGATAACACTTCTACCACTGGTCCGCCTAAGTCTGCTAGACTGCTGGTAATAGACATGGTTGGACAAACTTTCTTTAAGAGTAACAGAAATCTTCTAGTAGCCAGTTCTGTCATGTTCGGGTCTAATGACTTTTCAAATCGCACAGATGACTCTGATCTTAAGCCAAGTTTTTGAGAAGTCTTTCTAATCTTAGAAGACAAAAAATTAGCAGCCTCAAGAACAATTGTTGTGGTGTCCTGATTGACACCACTCTCTAGTCCGCCCATAATCCCAGCTAAAGCCACAGGCTCATCGGCTGTGGCAATTACTAAATCTTCTTCATCTAAAATATGTTCCTGACTATCTAAAGTAGTAAATTTTTCATTCTTAAGGGCAGAACGAATAATAATTTTATTTATTTTAGAGGCGTCAAAAGCATGCAACGGTTGACCAACTTCAAACATAACATAGTTGGTTAAATCAACAATGTTATTAATTGGGCGTTGTCCTATTGCCACTAAACGTTCCTTTAACCATTCCGGAGACTCCTCAACCTTTATATTATCTATGCGAATTGCTTGATAACGACGACAAGCCTCTTTGTTATCATTCTTAATAGTTAGACTATCGGTTACTTTGGAAAAATCTGTCTTATCAAGCATTTTCTCGTACGGCTTCATCGAAAGATTAAATATAACACTAATCTCTCTGGCCAAGCCGTAGTGCGACAACAGATCGGGACGGTTAGACAAAGATTTATTATCTATTTCTAAAACATTATCTTCGGCTCGCAGATATTTACTTAAAGCATCTCCGGTTTTAGCTTTCTTATTTAAAACCATAATTCCAGCATGCTCTTTACCCAAACCAAGCTCGTCTTCCGCACAAATCATGCCATGAGATTTAACTCCTCTTATTTCAGCCTCTTTAATTTCTAAACCCCCAGGAAGAACGGTGCCCACTGTTGCTACTGGAACCATTTGTCCGGCTTCAACATTAGGCGCACCACAAACAATAACCAACTCTTCTTTGCCAGTATCAACTTTAGTTATTTTTAAACGGTCAGCATTAGGATGAGAAGAAACCTCTAAAACTTTGGCCACCACTACACCAGAAAAGCCTTCTGCTTGATTAACAACATTTTCTACCTCGACAGTGTGTTTAGTAAGCGCAGCGGCTAAATCCCCTGGAGAAATCTTAGCCGGTAAACTTATAAAATCTTTTAGCCAATTCAGTGAAATATACATATTTTAAATTATAAAGCTCCCTTAGAGCCAAAAACTTATCTATTAAAACTGTTCGATAAACCTCACGTCGCCACTATGGAAAAGTCGAGTGTCATTAATTCCATATTTCAACATCGCTAAACGAGTTAATCCAAAACCAAAAGCTAAGCCGGAGTAAACCTCTGGGTCTATATTGGCTTCTCTTAAAACAGCCGGATGGACTAGACCAGCGCCCACAATTTCTAACCAGCCACTATTCTTACAAACTCTGCAGCCCTGACCATGACAAAGAAAACAAGTGTATTCACCATTGTTTCCTGGCTCCACAAACGGAAAAAACTTTGGTCTCATGCGTAGCTTTGTTTCAGGGCCAAAAAGTCTTTGTCCGACAATTTCTAAAAAGCTTTTTAAATGTGAGAAGTTAATATTTTTATCAACTAGGATTGCTTCGGCTTGATAAAAAGTATGATCGTGACGAGCGTCTGTTGCCTCATTTCTAAAGCAACGCCCCATATACAAGGCTTTAACCGGTGCACCATATCTTTCTAAAATCCTAACTTGCTGTGGGGAGGTGTGAGTTCTCATGACTAAATCACGCTGACCAGTTTTATTTTTTTTATCAACATAAAAAGTGTCCTGCATGTCCCTAGCTGGATGAAGTGGGGGTATGTTCAAAGAACTAAAATTATAATAATCACTTTCCAACTCCGGTCCGTCAATAATCATAAAGCCCAAAGAAGAAAAGAGATCCTCTAATTCGTTTTGGATGAGCGTTAGGGGGTTAAGATGACCTTTAGAAATCTTTTCTCCCGGAAGAGAGACGTCTAACACTTTGGCGCGAGATGGTTTCGCTTGTAATGTTCTACGAATTTCCGAATACTTTTCTTCAACTTCCTTCTTAACGGAATTTGCTAAAGCACCGACCTCCTGCCTAACATCATCGCTCAAATCTTTCAGAGTTCTCATGAGTGTGCTCAATTCACCTTTTCTAGACAAATACTTTAACTCAAAGTCCCGCAGATGATCATTGTTTTTAACAGCTGCTAAACTGTTTATTATTTCTTCTCGTAATTTTAATATTTTTTCTTTCATATTATATTCGACTCTTTTTATAACTAATAAGAAACAGCTCTAAAATTGTAAATATCATGATTAATAAAGATATATTTAACCAGCTAAATAAGCTGTGAGACTTTAAAATTAATAAAAATATAATAAATAAAGCTAATAAAAAAGATTGCCGAAAAGCGTTTCTAACTAAGTTAAAAGCCAGTTCTTTTTTTAAAGCTACAAAACGTATTACAAATCCAACTAGGAAAATAGCACCACTCAAAGCAGCAAACAAAGTTAAATAAAATAAAATATAGCCAATCCAATTTGTGGCTGTAGGGTCTACTAGGCTAGCCACAAAAACAAAGATTCCCCAACATGCAGTAGTTAATACTGACATGACAATTAAGTAGCTTTTTAAAGTCATATGTTTTCTATTACTTTCTTTACTTTGTTAAGTTCTATCTTAAAATTCGATAATTTTTCTCTTTCTGTCTCAACTATTTTTTCTGGCGCTCGAGAAACGAAATCTTGATTATCTAATTTTGCAGACTGAGATAAAATTAAATTCTCTAAACGCTTAATCTCTTTACTAAGCCGCTCTTTTTCTTTTTTAGGATCAGTAGCTCCAATTAGATAAATCTCTATTTCTAAAACCGCAATGGCTATAGCTCCGTCAATTTTATTTCCTGCCTGACTAACTTCGACATTATCTAGTCCTGTTTTAAGACCACCAATTAATCCTTTGTTTTCTTGAAGGAGCTCGGTCCACTTTCCTCCATAAATTACCGCTTGCAATTTTTTGGCTGGCTCAACCTTATTTTCGCTTCTAGCATTTCTAATTGCCACAACAACCTCCTTGATAACATTAAAAAAGTTATTAATATCGCCTTCTTTTATCTCTACTGCTTTAGGCCATTTTTCTGTCATGAGCATGGTACTATTAAAGCTCTGCCAAATAGTTTCTGTGACAAACGGTAAATAAGGGTGCCAAAGAATAAGTATATTCTTTAATATATAAATGGTTATCTCTTCTTTATTTTTTTCTATTTTAGCTATTTCTAAATACCAATCGGCTAATTTGTTCCAAGTAAAATCAAATAAATCTTCTGCCGCCAAAGAAAAGTCCAGGCTATCAAGGCGCTTGGTAGTATTATCTATCAATATGTTTAATTCGTTTATTATCCACTTGTCCGCCAGGGTTACTGTTTCGGGAGCAACTACTTCTTTTTGGTCACCAATTTGATCGCTTAGTATAAATCGGCTCACGTTCCATAGCTTGTTAACAAAGTTTCGTTTCGCCTCAACCTTATCTTCACTAAAACGAGCATCGCTACCTGGAGTAGAGCCCATAATTATTGATAACCGAGAGGCGTCTGCACCAAATTTTTCGATCATGGCCACCGGATTAACCCCGTTTCCTTTTGACTTAGACATTTTTTTACCATCTTTATCAAGAATCATGCCGTGCAAATATACTTGTTTAAAGGGCACCTCGTCTATAGCAAAGAGTGACATCATAATCATTCTAGAAACCCAAAGCGTTATAATTTCATAACCAGTTTCTAAAACTTGGGTGGGATGAAAACGAGCCAAGTCGCCGGTTTTTTTACCATCAACGTAGTTATCCGGCCAACCGAGTGTTGAGAAAGTCCATAAACTAGACGAAAACCAGGTATCAAGCGTGTCCTGATCCTGAACCCAACCATCTCCATAAGTAGCAACATCAGGGGCGATTTCTCCAACATAAATCTCTTCACCTCTATACCAAACCGGTATCTGATGCCCAAACCATATTTGTCTGGAAATACACCAATCGTGCAGATTTTCCATCCAGTCGATGTAGCGCTTGGTAAATCTTTCTGGTACAAAACCCACAGCACCGTCTTTTACTCTCTCCAAAGCCCTGCTTTTTAAAGATTGGCCTTTAAATTTATCGAGTTCTTTATTAACAGCCACAAACCACTGCTTTGAAGGCAGCGGTTCAATAACACTACCGCAGCGATAACAAACTGCGGCATTATGAACATAATCCGTTTCAATATGATCAATCATTCCTAAAACTTCCATGTCTTCTACGATTTTTATGCGCGCCTCTTTGGTTGTCAGTCCAGAATACTTACCACAATTACTCATCATTCTAGCATCTTCATCAATAATTTTTTTTGATGGCAAATTGTGTCGGGTCGCGATTTCATTATCGGTAAAATCGTGGGCGGGAGTAACTTTAATAACACCTGTGCCAAAGTCCCTGTCTACAGCCCTATCAGCCACTACCTTTACCTGAAAGTCTCCTAAGACACCGGGAATTGTTACTTCTTGGCCAACCCATTTTTTATATCTTTCGTCTTCGGGGTGAACAGCTACAGCAGTGTCACCTAATTTTGTTTCTGGTCTGGTTGTTGCTAGTAAAAATGGTCCGTATTTTATCCAATAAAGACTGGCTTGTTCTTGTTTATATTCAACTTCATCATCAGCTAGAGTCGAATGACAACGAGGGCACCAATTAACTATTCTTTCTCCTCGATAAATAGCACCAGCCTCATACATGTCCTTAAACATTCTGCGAACAGCTTTTTGTCTAGGCTCATCAAGGGTAAAGGCTAATCTAGACCAGTCCATGGAAGCACCGAGCTTACGCATTTGTTGCAAAATCTCCCCCTGAGTAGTTTTAAGAAATTTATTTACCTCTTCTAAAAAAAGAGGCTTGCCTAAATCATGACGAGTCTTACCGGTTTCTTTTAAAATTCTTTTTTCTACTACATTTTGAGTAGCAATAGCCGCGTGGTCTGTTCCTGGCAACCATAAAACCCGATAACCGGATAATCTCTTATACCTAATAAGAAGGTCTTCAATAGCCACCATGGCGGCATGACCCATGTGTAATCTATCAGTAATATTAGGCGGAGGAAGAATGATTGTATAGCTTGGGGCCTCTTCTGGTAGCTGTAAATTATCGGGATTAAATGCGCCAGAATCTTCCCATGTTTGATAAATTTTGTCTTCGTTATCGCCTGGGTTATAGGTCTTTTCTATTTGTTTAGTCATAGCTTAAAATTACCAATAAAACAGCCTAAAGTCAACCACTTCATATAGACAATTATTAATAAAATCAGCTAAAATAAATGTTTTTCATGCTTGACTTCAAAGATTATTAATTATATATTTAAGGGTTGAATAAATGACTTAGATGATTATTGGCTCACTAAATGTTAAATCTAGAACAACAGGTTTTCCGTCATCTGGAAAAATCTTCAAACATTCTGATAGTATTTCCGTCGCGCGTCCAGGGCTCAATGGCTGGGGGTGATATTTTAGCGTCCGCACTAGCTTTATATTTATTACTTAAAAAAATAGGCAAATCAGTAGATATAGCTAGATCCGAGAAAAATCATGACTCAGAACCCCTGGCTTTTCTGCCGTTTTTTAATCAAATTCAAAGCTCTCTACAAAACATTCGCCGTTTTATAGTGTCGGTTAATATTAGCCAAGCAAAAATACATAATATTCGCTATACGGTTGATAACGACAAATTAAATTTTATAATTTCTCCAAAGTCTGGCTGGTTTAAACCGGAAGATGTTAGTTCTAAGGCGGGTGAATTCTACTACGACCTTATTGTCGTTGTTGGGGCAGCTGATCTTGAGTCATTAGGGGAAATATATGACAACAATATAGAATTTTTTTATAAAACCACTGTCATAAACATTGATCACCAAGCAGCTAACGAAGAGTTTGGTCAAATTAATTATATAGACGCCAATGCCGTCGCTACAGCAGAAATTATCTTCTACTTATTAAAAAACTTCCGTCCTCAGGATCTTGATGAGGATGTCACAACCTGTCTTTTGGCTGGTATAATTCAAAAGACAAAAAACTTCAAAACTGCTAACCTCACTCCCCGCACTCTACTAACCACCTCAGAATTAATTGATCTTGGCGCTAGAAGGGAAGAAATTGTTGACCATCTTTATCGCTCACGTGATATTAATTCTCTTAAATTATGGGGACGAATTCTAAACAACCTTAAAACGGAAAACAATAACTCTCTTCTTTGGTCTACTCTGACCTTAGCTGATTTCGAACAAACTAAATCTTCTCCTGATAAGCTAAATGAGCTCGTTGATGAACTAATTGCTAACGTGCCAAACACGAAACTAGTGGCAATTATATATGAAAGTGGCAAAGAAGAAACTAGTATTTCCTTGTTTTCTATAAAGAATCTAAACTCGCTTAATCTATTAAAAGACTACTTGCCATCGGGGACATCAAAACTGGCGGTTGCAAGGTCTTCAGAAAATATCAAAACGGTTTCCGATCGGCTTATTAGTCAGTTAAAAAAAGTCTTGATAAAATAAACTCCTAATGGTATAAAATAAACTGCTGCTTGGTCTTGACCGCTATCAGGTCGGCCACTATAATAAAGGGGCATATAGCTCAGTTGGTTAGAGCGCCGCTCTTATAAGGCGGATGTCGATGGTTCAAATCCATCTATGCCCACAGAAGAATAGAGGGCTCGTAGCTCAGTTGGTTAGAGCGCTACGTTGACATCGTAGAGGTCACA
>CAYUEO010000020.1:0-3784 GCA_964443755.1 uncultured Gammaproteobacteria bacterium
ATTTTAATTACCGACAAAAAAATATCTTCTGTTCAGGAAGTTTTACCATTACTGGAAAAAATTATTCAATCAGGAAAAAAGGATATTGTAATTATTGCTGAAGATATTGACGGGGAAGCGTTAACCACTTTTATTCTTAATAAGCTGCGTGGTACCTTTAACGTTTTAGGCATTAAGGCTCCGGGATTTGGTGATAGACGTAAAGCGATGTTAGAAGACATGGCTGTTTTAACTGGAGCTAAAGTTGTTTCTGAAGAGGTGGGCCTAAAATTAGATAAAGCAGAGTTAACTGATCTGGGTCAGGCGAGAAAAGTTATCGCTTCTAAAGAAAGTACTACTATTATTCAGGGTAAGGGAGATGAAGCGGCGATTAAAATTCGGATTGAACAAATTAGACACGAAAAAGAACTAGCTGATTCCGATTTTGATAAAGAGAAGTTACAGGAGCGGTTAGCTAAGTTAGCCGGTGGTGTAGCGGTGATCAAAGTTGGCGCTGCCACTGAAACAGAAATGAAAGAAAAAAAATATCGAATTGAAGATGCTCTTAATGCTACTAAAGCAGCCGTTGAAGAGGGTGTGGTGCCCGGTGGCGGCCTATCTTTAGCAGTAGCTTGTTATGGGCGTGATTTTGCGTCTTTTGATGCTGAGTTTAAAGAAGGCGGGCAGTCTTCCGTTGGAGAGAGAATTATTAACCAGGCTATTTTAGAGCCAATCAAGCAAATTGCTTTTAATGCTGGAGTAGACGGGTCCTTGATCTTACAGAGAACTATCGAGGAGAATAAGTCTTCTAAAGAGGTCAGAGGATATAATGCTGCGACTGGTGAGTTTGTGGAGATGATTAAATCAGGAATCGTTGATCCGACTAAGGTTGTTCGTTCTGCTTTAGAAAATGCTTCTTCAGCGGCCATGATGTTTCTAACTACTGAGGCGGTTATTACCGATAAACCAGAAAAGAAGGATAGCGGACATGCTCATGAAGCTCCAGATTATGGTGGCATGGGCATGATGTAGGGTAAAAGTAAATTAATATTGGAAAAGACCGTGTAAAAGCGGTCTTTTTGCTTATTGACACTAATCTCATAAAATTGTACAATAAATTGTTCGTTAAAAAATACAGGCGGTAGCGGCTAAGCGCTTATTTTTAAGCTTTTAGCTGTTACCGGCTGTCAGACAAATGATCTGAGTAGTCTAAAACAATCCTATCTAATCTGGTAACGATTGGATGATCTAGAACATGGTGCTCTAGAGGATAATTCTACCGCGTATGGTCGCGGAAGGAGATATGATATGAAGTTTTATTACAAACAACTTGAGAAATGGACGATGCAAGAAAAGTCATCCCTGCTTACAGTACTGTATTTATTAATTATTTCATTTTTTGTTTTTTATTCTGGGGCGCAAAACAATTTAGATTTGCAGGCTATATTGGTTGCGCTAGTAATTATCGATCTGCTAGCCACAGGACACGATCGTAAGTTGTCTGTATCTAACTTGCTTAGAAGAATTATCATCACATTAATTTCCGTACCAATTGCTTGGCGCTTTAGAATAGTGATAAGTAATTATTATCCATATCAGATTTCTTATAGTTGGATATTTCGGCATTTGGTCGGCGGTTTTTTACTGTATTTCCCGAAAAAATTTAAACCGGACATGATTAAAAATGCTGAACTTAATTTAGCTCTGTTGTATTTAGGTAAATTAGCGCTGGAGAGTGAAAAAAGTAATGACAAATCTAAATACTGGGAGTTCTATCGCACCTTACGTATTTTAGGTAGAGCATCGGCTCTACCCTCAGAAAGTAAATCTTTTGGTATTTTCTGGGAAGTGGGTCAGGCTATTCAATTAAGTGGAGAAGCGGCCATCAAGCTAATAGCCGAAGAAAAAATTATTGATTATCAAGATATTTTAACCTCTTTACAGAGAATTCTAGTTGAAAAAAGTAAAAGTATGTTGTTAGATTTTATTAAAAATCTTTGTGTAGAATATAATTTTGATGATCATTGCTGCCAACATGATTGGAAAATGGCTAGCTCATTTGCTAATCATTATAATGCAGCGAATTTTTTTAACAAGTCAATAAATAAGCTAAAAATTATTCAGGTTCAACCAGCAGAATTATTACTTGAACGCCGTCATTATTCATTATTGTCCCAGGTCTGTAAGACAGGTCAAGAAAATTTGTCTCTAAGTAATAAAGATGCGGAGGTATAAATGGACGAACTAGTTAATGCCTATGGTCGTGTCATGCCGATAGATGGCCAAAAAGTAGTTGATCCTAATTATGAATATTTTTTTGGTTCAGATGGCGGTAATTATGAGGCGAGTTATATTAAGCTTCTGGGAGAATCTAATAAGAGATTTTTGACTTATGGTGAGTATATTTCAGATACAAATAGAATTATTCATCGTGTTGCTTCAGATCCTAGGTTATGCAACTTATTAAAAGGCAGCTTTTTTAGATTATTATTTCCTAAGCAAATATTCAGTTCTTATTCTGAAATGCTCGATAAGCTTTACTTACCAGCTTTGCGAGATGTTGTAATTAATAAATTTTCTGCTGAAAAATTTGTTTTGCCAGAAAACTTTCTAGATAGCGTTAGTTTAGTAGAAAGTTCTCGCCAAGAATATTTCTTGCGACTACTTTCTAGAAACTCTATGGCAGCGATATACTTCCCAACTGCTTTTTACGGATATAGCTACGTGGCTAGTAGGGAAATGATGAGGCATTTGCCTAAAAATTTAGTATTATCTGGGGCCATAGAAGTTGTTCAAACCTTGATAGCCTATCCAAACCTGCTGCAGATTGGCAGAAGTCCTTTTATGGACATGGCTGCTTGCCAGCTTGACGGGCATTCCATATCTTTAGGAATGGACAGTCTTTCATCTTTTAAAATAGAGCTGAGAGATGAAAGTCCGAACCCTATTCATGCCGGCGGCTTGCTAGTTATTGATGATTAACAAGAAGTAAACCCGTTTATAACTAAACGGGTTTTTTATTTTTCGTAAAATCTATTTGTTCGCGAGGTCATTATTTGGTATACTTTATATATTGAAATCAATTAATAGGGTATGAAAAAAGCCTCAAAAAAAACAAAAAAAACAGTTATTGTTGCCGTTTCTGGTTTCTTTAATCCTCTTCATGTGGGTCATCTAGAGATGATTGAGCAAGCTAAAAAATTAGGCGATAGATTGGTAGTTATTGTTAATAATGACCGGCAAGTCAAACTAAAGGGTAGGGTTATGTTTATGCCAGAAGCAGATCGGGTTAAAATTATTTCTGCCCTTAAAGATGTCGATGAAGTTGTGTTGTCTGTTGATAAAGACCTAACAGTTTGCAAGTCACTTGCCAAAGTAAGGCCTAGTATTTTTGCTAACGGAGGAGACAGGTTTAGTTTAAAAAATGTGCCGGAATATCCAGTCTGTGAGTCTTTGGGTATAAAAATGGTTGATGGTTTGGGTAAAAAGATTAGAGCTAGTTCAGAGATGATTGCTAAAGCTGCAAAAAACAACCCCATCGTTAGAAAAACAATGGCTGCCAAATAATTTTAATATGAAATATATTTTCAGAAATTTCCTTTACGTTGGACTGGTGATGATAATAGTAATATCCACTTGGTTGATGTTTCGTAAACCAGAACCCGCTCCAGTGGTGATAGTTCCTAGAGAAGAAAAAACAGTTCGCATGTTGGAGGGTTGGACTAATAAGGACATGGCTGTTTATTTAGAGAGTGTTGGGATGTGGTCAGAAGAAGAATTCTTGGCGGCAGTAGGCTCTGACCAA
>CAYUEO010000020.1:3794-12668 GCA_964443755.1 uncultured Gammaproteobacteria bacterium
TTTTCAAAATCTTCTATTAACTTTGTATGGGCTTTATTTCCAAAAATTGATTTTTCAAAATGGACAAAAAAGTATGAATGGCTGCCAGAAAACATTAGTAGTCTTGAGGGTTATTTGTTTCCCGATACTTATAGAATTTTTGCTAGCTCAACCCCAGAAGAATTAATTTCTAGAATGCTTGATAATTTTGACCTTAAGCTGACCCCTGAAATGGAAGCCGAAATAGATCGTCAGGGCCAAAGTTTATCAGAAATTATTTCTTTAGCTTCAATTATTGAAAAAGAAGCGCCCATCAGCAGTGCTGAGGGAGGGGATAAAGATGCTAAGTTAGTAAGTGGTGTTTTTTGGAACCGCTTAGAAATTGGCCAGGCTCTTCAATCAGACGCTACCTTGTCATATCTTTTTGATGATAACAAGCCTCAGCATAGCGGAGCGGAGTTAGAAGTAGATTCTTTATATAATAGTTATAAGTATCCCGGATTGCCACCGGGGCCGATTGGTAACCCGGGTTTAGTGGCTATTAAAGCGGCTATAGATCCAACTAAGACCGATTATTTTTATTTTTTAACACCAACTGATAGCCGTGAGGTCATCTATAGTCGCACCTACGCTGAGCACCTGCAAAACAAGTATAAATATTTACAATAAGAATATGCAAGGAGAAGAATCAATTATTGTCACCTCTTCTGGGTCGAATGATAATCCGTCGTTTGATAGTCCAGAGCCAGGACGCCCGTATAAGAAGGCAATTATTGCTTCCGCTTTAGTTCTGGCTGTCGTGGTTCTGATTGCGGCTGTTTTTTTAATTATTAATAATTTAACTAACAATAACAAACCTCAACCTTTGCAAAATGATCCGGATTCAGCTCAGACTACAGCCTCTTCCACTCCTTCACTTCCGGAACTAGATGATCCATTAAACGAGCCCGAGTCGGTTGCTAGCAGTTCCTTGCAAAATTTAGCGGTAGAGTATTTGTCCTTTGATGATTTTTATTCTGCCCTGGAAGATGATGTCGAAATATCGATAGATGATTATGAGTTGCCCATCAATGTCAAGATTGATGTCATGAATTATTATGATGTTTCTCGTAAATTAAACTTAGATCCATATTTAGACAATCTTAATAATTTGGGCTTTGCGGTGATTGATAATCCTTGGTCTAAAACTACGAGTAATTTTTCGGAAGTATATACTAATCTCGATAGTAAACAAGTACCGATGCTAGTCACCTCAGACTATTTGTTTTTTTATTATCAAAATATTTTAAAAAAGGTTTTTAAGGATATCGAAGAAAATGTTTTTTATGATAACCTTTGGGATATCAACACTGCTCTTTATCAAGCGGCCAAGAATAGATATGAAGCTAGGCTAGCCTCAATAGGCAATATTAATGACCCAATACTAGAAGCAGAACGCTTGGAAACAGCTTTTTTTGCAGTAGCTCTAGAATTACTTAAACCAGTCGCTGACCAAATATCAGTTAAAGACGCTTTGGATAATAAGCAAAAGTTTTCTGCTTCAGATGCAGAAAGATTTTATTTTGTTGTTCCGCCTTATTTAAGGGAGGATGTGTTATCTGAGGTAAGTTTAATTAGAATGGGTAAGGCAGTTAGCGCCAAGTCTCCAGTCTTACTTTATAACAGAAACTATAAAGAGTTCACTGTGCCTAGTGATTATCAAGATAATGTTAAGTTAAATAATTTTTATTTAACCACTAAATGGCTCAACTCTGTCTTTCCTCTAAATTATCGCGATCAAAGTTGTCCGGATTGTTTGCTTGATAAAGTAGATTGGCGAATTAGCCTGACCGCAGCTAGTTTAATAGCTCAGGATTTTTCTGCTCAACCGGAACTTAGTGGACGGTGGGCGAGAATATATAAAACAGTGTCTTTTTTCAAAGGCCTCAGGGAGGATTATAATTATGTTACCTATAGAGATGGGTTAAATAAGTTATTTGGCGAAGATTTTAAAAGCGAGGAGTTGTTCGATTCTAAAAATTCTGAAGCCATAGCTAACTTGGAAAAATTTCGCCAAGAGCTTCTGACACAAGAATGGCCAGACATGTCTGGTGCTCTTGATAAAGTAGAGGACAAGGAAGCAATCGGCTTTAGGATGTTAGCTGAGTCGTATTGGCCGAATGATTATATTTTTAAGAAGTTAACTACACCGTCAGTCGGTGCATATATTGGCTCAACAACAGCTGAGTTTAATCAAACTATATGCTCAGATAAAAGAAATTATGGTCGATGTAGTGGCATGGTTTTTGATGCTGTTAATTTAGTTTACCCAATTTCTGGGAATGAATATTTTTCTGAGAACACTAACTATTCCGGTTACAATGAAGCAGCCAGCGTGTTACGAGAAGAACTTGACCAAATGCCCTCTTGGCATTCTAGTAACTACTGGTCAAACTTAAAATTAATGAGTCAGTATCTGTCAGTTTCTCGGAGTGAACAGCCGATTTTTACTGGTTCGGAGGTTTGGAATAATCAGACTTTAAGAACTGCAGCTGCTGCCTGGGTTAATCTACAATTACCTTTGCAAAAGTATACAATAAACGTTTCCACTACACCGGATAAAGGTTTAGGATTTTTACGTGATGTTGATAATTCGTATGTTGAGCCCAACTTGCCCCTTATTAACGGTATATTAGCTCATAACACCATGCTTTTGGGCATGTTTAATGCGCTGCAACTCGATATCGAGGTTAGATTAGCAGCCGCAGAGTTGCGAAACTTTGCTGTCCGTTTAAACGAGATAAAAGAAGTAGTCTTAAAAGAACTGAGAGGAGAAAGTTTAGATAGTGAGGATAATAAAGTAGTAGTTAATTTTATTCGAGAACTAGAAGTCAGTCCGGTGAAGGTCTCAAACCAACAAGTTAAGTTAAATATGAACTCAGGTGAAGATCTTAATCTTGATTTAAGTGATTTTAAAATAATGGTTTTGGTGCATCAGTATGAAGGAAATAAAGTTTTTTCTGTCGGTCCGGTTTGGAATTATAAAGAGGGAAGATAAAGTTACTGTTTAAAATTCAAACTGGAAAATATATACTTTTCCTTCAATATCCCACCACTTATCAGCAACTAATTTAGCAGCGTTAATAATCTGGCCACTTTGATACCAGTATTTATTAACGACTAAATAACTAGATTTTACTCCGGCCAAAGAGGCGGCTTGTTTAGCTGTTTCGCGTTTTGGTCCTTGATAGACCATGTCTAGATAATATTTATATAAAGGCCCGCCGGTTGGGATAGGGTAAGTATATATTTCTCCTTCTGTAGTTAAATGATAATTATCAAAACCAAGTTCTTTCAGGGCGGCCGCGCTAACCTGTTGATTGGCAAGTGCTACGTAGGGCTGTTTTGCATCATTAGCTATTTCTCTGACGGCCATAATATCCACGGCTCCAGTGCTGTAGCCACGGCTATTCCAATATTTATCAAAACGAGGGTATGAGAGATAGAGACTGATGGTAGCTAATAAAATACCTAGTCCTAGCCAGGCTAGCTGACGATTTTTTGGTTCTCGTTTTATTTTAGCAATCAAAGCTTGTCCGGCAAAAAGAATTATTGGCAAAAAGAAAATTATAATAATTACTGGAATGCGGCTGGCGTAACCCTGTTGCTCATAATTGATTAGAGAGTCAAATTGTAGGCCCAAGCTGATCAAATATGATACTAGTAAAGCCGAGTTTATAGCTAACAAACTATTAAAGTCCCTGACTTTTCGGTAGCTGTATAGGACTGCTGCTGTTATTGTGATAAATAGTAGGAGTTTAATATTACCACCAAAGAAGTAACTAGTGTTGAGAAAAACATTTTCTTGTCCAAAACTATTAAAGTTAAAAAAATATTTTTTTAGATTAATAAAATATTGCAGTAGATTAAAATTAAAACTTGCTCTAGCCGCCATAGCTAGAGTTAAGGGAAGAGCTAGAGCTGCAGTCAAAAAGAGTAGTAATCCGGTTACTTGAGAAGTTTTGCGACTTAAACGGTTACGGTATCTTTGCCAGACCAAGAAAGAGAACCAGGATAAGGCTGGTAAACCTGTGAGTGGGTGGATAGCTGTTGTAGCGGCAGCCAAAATAAAGGTATATTTAAGACCGGCCTTACTACTGCCAAATAAGACAGTCAGAATTAAGAATATATAACTTAGATTTTGGGGGGTAGTGAAGACAAAAGGAGAAAAAGTTAGAATAGGTAAAAATATCAGCGCTAGCCATTTAACCTGATTATCCTGATCAGACTGGCTGTTTTCTGATGTGTTACGTAGAAAAGCAAAGGGCAGTAGTAGGGATGCTAAAACCGGCACTAAAAAACGATCAATCGTTTCAGCAGCTAAGCCGCTTATTTTAGCAATAATAACTATTAGACTGTATTGACCTAAATAATAAGGTGGCTTTGGCAGTACTAATCCTTTTTCTATAATTAAATCTACTGTAGCTACATGGATAAAAGGATCGAAGCCATAGCCAATCGTATAAACAATAGCCGTTAAGCTCAGAGATACTAAGTAATGGAGCGATACTAGAGATAGCTTCCAATATCCTCCAATCTTTTGTCTAGTCAAAATATAGGCCAGTAGCAAAAGTTCGGCTCCGTATAAATAAAAAAACAAAGGTGAGACGACTTCCCAGGGGGAAATAAGGGCCTGATCACTACGGGCAGATATTAATAAAGCTATCATTATAGCGTAGATAAACAAATACCCAGCTATCAGCCAGTAGTACTGCTTGACTATAATCCAGCCAGTTTTATTTTTTATTGGGACAACATCTGATAGTTTGATTTTTCGGCGCCAGATCAGGTAGCTAGATGCCGATAAGAATAAGGTTAATATTATACCCAGCCAATTTAAAGCGTAGATATAGTATATAATTGCACCCCAGATGATAACCAAACACAGCGCCAGTAAAAAACTGGGCTGTAGCTTCATATTTTCGTAATTTGGAGAAAAAAAACTCATAAGCTTAGGTTCTCTTAAATAGTAGCAAATTCTTGCTAAAATAGGCAATTTCCGTTAATATTAATCTCGAGTTATGCTTTTTTTACGCAAACACGCCAACTTAATAACAGTAGTAACATTGGCCTTAGTTTTCTTTTTTGCGACCAGTAGCTTTAACTTTCTCACTCAGGAGGAGGGCTATAAAAAGTGGACATCTCCAGATGAAACGGCTAATTATTTTTTTGCTGCCCGATTTAGCGAAACCGGAAAGATGGCTTTTTTTGATAAGGCAGCCGTTATGGGTGATTATTTGTTGATGCCTAGAAGTGTAAGAAATGACTTTGGTTGGATTAAGCCGGTTAGTTTTTTAGGGATCATTTTACTTTATGGTAGTTTGGCCAGTATCTTTGGGACCGTCATTATTCCATATTTAACACCTTTATTTGCGGCCCTAGGTATTATCATTTTTTATCTGCTTATTAAGCGCTTGTTTTCGGAGCGCGTTGCTCTTTGGTCGGCTGTGATGCTGGCTGTTTTTCCAGTTTATGTATATTACACGGTCAGAAGCATGTTCCATAATGTTTTGTTTATTGACCTGCTGCTCATGGGAATCTATTTGACTGTTTTAGCGCTGAGCAAGGGTAATCCTAAGGGGTTAAAATTTTTTTCACATAGTTTGCCGACTGAGTATTGGCTGGGTTTTTTATTCGCTTTAGGGGGCGGCTTATTTATTGGCTTAGCACTAATTACTAGAACTTCAGAAGTTTTATGGTTGCTTCCGGCCCTATTTTTCACTTGGCTATTTTATATGCGTCAGTTAGGGGTGACTAAGCTTTTTATCCTCATTTCTGGCATAATCATGCCTATAATTTCCGTAGCTTATTATAATCAGATTTTATATAACTCATTTTGGTATGGGGGCTATAATGAAATGAACCGTTCTTTAGATGAAATTGCTCAAGGTGGTCGAGATTTTTGGGCTATAGGACGGGGGGCGGACTGGGTTGCTTATGTTGCCAGTTATTTGGAAAAGATTATTGATAATGTCTTTTACTTTGGTTTAAATATCGGACAGTCGATTAAAATGGCAGAGCATTATATTTTAGACATGTTTCCAATTTTAACCTACGCTGCTTTATTGGGCTTAATTATTTTGATGTTTCAAGTTATTACTTATCCTAAAAAGAAATATTTTATATTATTTTTAGCTTGGTCGGCTGTTAGTATTTTTCTAATTTTTTATTATGGCTCTTGGCAGTTTAATGATAATCCAGACTTAACTAAATATACGATTGGAAATTCTTATACCAGGTACTGGTTACCGATATATTTGGGATTAATTCCTTTGTCGGCTTTTATGTTAGTTAGACTGAGTCGGGCGATTTTTTTCGTCACTAGTTTAGAAGCTCCCAGAGTTAGACAGTATAGCGCCCTCGGTTTACAAGCAGTCGCTATTTTAGTATTTGGTATTTGTTCGATAAACTTTGTTTTATTTGGCTCTGAAGAAGGTTTAGCTCATCTGTACTATATTAATAAGGCAGAAAAAATTAACACAGAAAGAGTTTGGAATATAACGGAGCCAGACTCTATTATTATCACGCGTTATCATGACAAGTTTTTTTGGCCGGAGCGTCGGGTGATTATGGGAACATTTCCTAATGATGAGATATTTTCCGCTGCTGCTAAATTAGTAAACTATTATCCGGTCTATTATTATAATTTTTATTTTCCAGATAAAGACTTTAACTATTTAAATGACCGTCGCCTGGTTCCTTATGGTTTACAGTTAAAACTAGTGCAACGTTTAAACTCAGATTTTGGTTTGTACCTACTACAGAAAAGAGATGTTCTAGAAATACCGGAGACCACCACAGAGGGACCTGTAATATTGGAAGTAACTAATCTCGATGCCGAATAAAAAAATTGTTAAACAAAAAGTTGTCGTTATTTTAGGGACGACATCGGCCGGTAAAACTAGCTTAGCGGTTGATTTAGCTTTGGATTTTAAAGGAGAAATAATTGGGGCTGATAGCCGCCAAGTTTATAAAGGCCTGGATATTGGCACGGGTAAAGATCTGGGAGAATATAAGCGTGGCCGTAAATCAGTGGCCCATCATCTAATAGATGTAGCTGATCCGCGTCGACAGTTTAATCTATCGCGGTATCAAAAGTTAACCTACTCGGCAATTAAAAAAATTTCTGATCAGGGTAGACTGCCTTTTTTAGTCGGGGGTAGCGGCTTATACTTACAGGCGATAGTGGAAAATTTTAATTTACCATCCGGACGGTTCTCGGCTGCGCAGAGGTTAGTCTGGTCTAAACTATCTGCTGCGCAATTATTAAAAAAAATAACTAAACTTAAACCGGAATTTGCTGAGCGATTGAATAATAGTGATAAGAATAACGTCCGACGTCTAGTCAGGTATTTAGAAATTATTAAAAGCGGCACTAATTTAGGAGAAAAGAATAAGTCTCCTTATGATTGGTTAATTATTGGTGTTAAACTTGATGAAAGTGAACTGAAACAAAAAATTAATCAAAGACTTCGTCATCGTTTGGACAGAGAGGGCCTAGTTTTGGAGGTTCAGCGTTTACGTGAATCTGGGCTATCATGGAAAAAATTAAAGAGTTTTGGTTTAGAATATAAATTTGTTAGTCAATTTTTACTCGCTGAGTTGCCGTATGAACTGATGGTTGAAAAATTAGAGACAGCTCTGTGGCGGTTTGCTAAACGACAGTTAGTTTGGTTTAAGCGTTGGGAAAAGCAGGGCTGTCAGATTATTTGGGTCAAAGATAAAAAATCTGCCTCTCGATATATAAAAAAATGGTTAAAAAAAAGTCCTTAATTAAGGACTTTTTTTGTAAGAGTTGAGCGGTTTATTCTGCTAATATTTTTTCTAATAATTCTGTCACTATTTTAGGGTTAGCCTTGCCGCGCGTGGCGGCCATGACTTGCCCTACAAAATACTGGAAAACAGTTGTTTTTCCTGCTTTATATTGAGTTAATTGGGCTGGATTATTAGTAATAATTTGGCGAATATTTTTTTCTAATTCAGCGGTATCGTCTAGTTGCTCTAAGCCTCTGTCAGTCATAATATCTGTAGGATCGCCGCCCTCCCAGTACATTTTTTCTAAAATACTTTGGCCGGACGCGGCACTAACTTTGCCTTGATAAACCAGACAAATTAACTCGGCGAAGTTTTCAGTTGTCATCTTTAAATCGCCAATTTTCTTATTATCATTTTTAAGATATTTAACGAGCTCTCGAGTAATCCAATTGACGGCAGTTTTGGCCAATTTTTTATCTTGGCGATCAGCGCTATCACCATTAGCTTCAATCCAAGCATCGAGCTCGGAAATTACTTGTTCGGTCCAAGCAGCGAGATTTTTATCGGCACATAATATATCTGCCGCCTCTTCAGTCAAGCCGTATTCGCGACTAAAACGTTTTTTCTTTTGAGCCGGCATTTCTGGCAAAGTGGCCTCTAACCCTCTAATTTGATCTGTACTTATTTTCAGAGGAGGGATATCAGGCTCAGGGAAATAACGGTAATCCGCGGAACTTTCTTTACGTCTCTGAGAAACTGTCTCGTTATTATTCTCATTCCAACCCCTTGTCTCAGCAAAGATCTCTTCTTTATTATTAAGAGCCTCAGTTTGGCGGGCAATTTCAAAGTTAATTGCCTTTTCCATGGCTCTAAAAGAGTTGATATTTTTGACCTCTACTTTAGGATTTAGCTTTAGGCCTGCTTTCGCGGGCTTTATTTCTCCATCTTCGTATTTCCAGTGGCCCGGTTCTTGGAGACTAATATTTGCCTCACAACGCATCTCGCCTTTTTCCATATCAGCATTGCTAATTTCCAAATAGCGGAGAATTTGTTGATAGGCTTGGCCAAATTTTTTGGCAGTTTCTGCGTCCTTAATAACTG
>CAYUEO010000021.1:0-12101 GCA_964443755.1 uncultured Gammaproteobacteria bacterium
GGTTTTCCCGCATTGGGTTTTTCCGGGGACATTAATCCAAAAATAATTGATCCTCCTAGAGCTCGCCATATTTCATTAGACATCGTAATCGGAATGATGCCTAAAATAGTACAAATAGAGGTAATGAATATGGCTTCTAAACGAGATTTGCCAGCGTCAATAATAGCTGAGGCAAAAGGAATATTGCTCCTTAAATTAAGGTTAATCTTATCTATTAATATAATAGCATTTTTAACAACAATCCCACAAAGAGCTAAAATACCTATCAAGCCAGGGAAAGATAGATCTAAACCAGTAGCAGCTAAACCAAAGAACACGCCAATCAGCGCTAAGGGCACTGTCACTAAAACCATAAAAGCTTGCTTGAAAGAATTGAACTGAATAATCAGAGTAGAAACAATAAGCATAAAGGCCACTACCATCGCTCTAAGTATCGATAAGACAGATTCTGCGTTCTGCTCGTTTTCGCCACCATAACTAATCTCGTAACCATCCGGCCAATTATAGCCACTAATCTTTTTTTGGAATTCTTGGACGGTTAAAGCAGAGTTAGCTCCACCTCTTAAACTAGCAGTTAAAAGAACGGTCCGACGTTGATCAATACGAGTAATAGTTGATACTGAAGGCTTGAGCTCAATCTTGGCGACATCCTTCAAAAAAACCGGCTGGTTTCTGGTGTTAGTAATCTGTAAATTCTGAATTGCTTCTAAGTCCGGAATTTTTTCTGGAGCAAAGCGGGCTATAACTTTCATTTCCTCACCTTGATTAATAACCGTTGTAACTTCGGTGCCGGTTATCGCTAATCTCAAAGCTGAACCAACATAAGCGGCATTTAAATTATATAACTCTAAGCGAGCCGGATCTAAACTAAAAGTATAATCAGCCGGAGAATCTTTTAAAGATATATCTGTCTGAGTCACATCGGGTAAGTTTCTTAATTCCTCTTCTAAATCTTGAGCAATAGCATCAAGGACCTGCAAGTCCTCCCCGCTAATTTGAGCTTCAAAAGCAGCGCCAGATGGCGGGCCACCTGAAGGGGCCGCTGCCTCAACCGTTGCTTCTTTAATATCAGAAAAATCTATATTCATTTTATCCGCCAACTCATAAGCTTTTAATTCTCGATCGTCTTCAGGAGTCAGTTTAAGGGTAAAAGTAGCTAAGTTAGCTGAGCTACTGCCAGCTACTAATGAATCTCCGGCTCCACCGCGACCAACTAAAGTCGTAAAAGTTTCTATTTCCGAATACTTATATAATTTTTCCTCAACGCGACGGGCAATCTTATCGGTCTCTGAAAGTTTTAGTCCGGAAGGAGCTTCTAAACTAATATTTATTTGTGTAGAGTCTGAGGGCGGGAAGAACTCACTTTGAACAACGCCAGTAATTGGTAAAGCAATAGCTACCAAAAAAAGCACCAAAGTAACTATTAAAGTAGCCCAACGAGACTTGCGAGTAGCTAATAATTTTTTGAGATATTTTTCATATATCGGCAGAAAAGCATCAAACCGAATAATACCGTGTAGTAGCTTTTGACCAAAGTTATCATGCTCATGGCTGCCCTGTTCCCGAAGTTTCTTTTTAATTAAATCATCATCAGCCCATTCCCTTTCACTTAAATAGGCATTAGCTTGTAGTTTTTGGCGACCACCTTTAAAGTACCAACGCAACCAAACTACTGCCGCTGCCAAAGCTACGGCACCATATACCACCCCCACCCAAGCACCCCATACTATTGCTGCTATAGCCGATAAGACAAGTAAAGACCAAAGCACAACAAACATCTTGAAGGTCAATCTAATACGCTCTAAAACGGCTGCTAAAGGATGATTAATAATCAAGGCAATAATTAGAGATGAAATTAGCGTCACAGAAACAGTAATCGGAATTGATTTGATAAATTCACCCATTATTCCAGTAGACATTAAAAGAGGCAGAAAGGCCCAAACTGTAGTTAAGGTTGTCGTTAACAAGACTACTTTAAAATCATTTAAAACCAAAAGCACCGCTTCTTCCGGAGTAAATTTGCCGCTACGTAAATATTGTTTAGTTGCTGATACTACAACAATAGCATCATCAACTAAAAGACCTAGAGCGAGAATCAAAGAAAATAATGATAAAAAGTTTAAACTAATACCGGTTTGTAGCATGACCGCAAAACTAGCAAAGAAAACTAATGGAATAGCTAAACCGGCCACTAAGGCTTCCTTAAGACCGACAATTAAAAATAAAATACCGAAGACAAGAGCAAGGGTCAAAAGAAAATCGTGAGTCAGATGTTCAAAGCTTTTTTCAATTTCCTCCGACATGTCTAGAACTGAATCGTAATGTAAGCCCGGCGGCAGTTTACTAATTTCTCTGTCAGTCGCCTCCCTAACTAAATTAACTGTCTCAATGATATTGCCACCAGTTTTTTTTATAATTTGCAAAGTCACATCCTCAGCTACCGGCTGACCGTCGGAAGACATGCGAGAATAAACTGCTTTTTTAATAACAGTTTCTTTAACCTCAGCAATATCTTTTAAATACACTATTGCTCCGGCGTCGGTATGAAAAATTGGAGTCTTAGCTAACTCAGCTGCTGTAAAAAAACGACCATCAGAGCGAACCGGATAAGAATAACTTTCTCCTTCAAAAGTTCCGGCTGGGATAGCTACATTAATCGCTCTAATTTTTTGGTTAGCCTGTTCGGCAGAAATATTATACAGGGCTAGTTTTTGCGGATCATAATTAACAGAAAATTCTTTTTCGTCGCCGCCTGAGATAACTACTTCACGCACACCTGGTATTTTTTCAAGTTCATCTTTTATTTGCTCTCCAGCTTCGCGCAAACTAAAGCCATCCGAGTATCCTGATAAAGACATGATTAATATCGGCGTATCGTCTAAAGATATTTCTTTAACTATTGAATCATTAGCCGCCTCAGGTAAGTCCGGGCTAACTGTTGTAACAGCGTCTCTTAAGCTACGAATAGAAGCATCTAAATCTGCTTTAGCGTCAAACTCTACAGTAATTGCCGAAACTGAATTTGATGATTGCGAAGTAATTTTATCAACATCCTTAACCCCAGAAATTGAGGTTTCTAATTTCTTGGTAACTAGCTCTTCAATATCAGCCGGTGAAGCGCCGGGGTAAACTGTCATAACCACAGCTATAGGAATTTTTACCTCGGGGTTTGATTCCCTAGGTAGGGCAAAAAAGGAATACAAGCCGATGCCTGTTAAAACAAGCATCAAAAACACTACTACTCGAAAATTAACCACAAAAAAATTTATCCAAGTTTTTCTTAACTCCGGTTTAAATTCTAAACGCTCCAAATAAAGGTGATCAGAAGTTTTATTTTGTTGTTCATTGGGCGCGTTTTTCGTATGATTAGTAGTCCGAGAAACTGACATATCTAAAGATTGGCGACCGCTATTTTTGTTATCAATATCTATCAACATATTAATTTATTTCTTCTTGGTTATCGGATTTTACTGGCTGCCCTTCTTCTACTCGACGATTACCTGAGACTATCACCTCTGTATCTGCACTTAGCTCTGCCTCAACTCGAGCCAACTCTCCTTTAACTTCTTGGACGTTAACGCTAACTTTTTTGGCCTGGCCGTTTTCGACAATAAATATGTGACTACCATTCTGCCCGACTGTGATCGCTTCAAGCGGCAAGATCATTGATCCTTCTCCTCGAGCAACAGTATTAGCTTGAACATTCACGTCCACCACTGTTCCCAGTAATAGACCAGAAGAATCAAGTAATTTTATTTCTGCTAAAAAACGTCGAGTAATTGGATCGGCCTGCGGAGAAACCGCTGACACTGCTCCTGAATATTCTTGCCCACTACTATCAATAATCGTAGCCGGCACACCTGGTTTTATATCTGTTAAATTACTAGACTCTAAATAAAATTGCACTTTAATATCTTGAATCTTAGAAACGGTCACGACAGATTGTCCAGGGCTCACGCTTTGACCCTCGGTCACAAATATTTTAGTAATCGTACCGTCTAGAGGCGAAATAACAGCATGGTTATCATAAAGACTATCAAGAGAAACAACCGCATTATTATATTGTAATTGAGCGGTATCAAGTTGCGTTTTAGCGGCAGCAACTTGCGTTTCAATCTTAACCTTAGCATTATCAAATTGATTCTGAGCTAAACTACTGGCAAACGAAGCTTGGTTTTTCTGACTGGTATTACCGGATTTAAGATTGGCTAGATTTTGTTTAGCTGAGGCCTCCTGCTGCTCAGAAATACTTAAAGCCTGGCGCAAACTATCTAAAATTGAACTATTGTTTAATTCAACCGAAGCTAAGGCCTGCTTAACACCACTAATCTGACTGAGGGCGGCATTAATCTGAGCCTGATAACCACTAACAGCCGATTGTAAGCCAGACAATGAAGTGCCAGACGGAGAGCTCTGAGGCAGGTTAACTGAGGTAGTTGTTTTGTCTAAAAGTTTTTTAGCATCATCAGCCGCCTCCTTAACTACTGAAACTAATTCGATAGCGGCGTCTACTTCCTGGTTAACAGTCCCCACTTCTCGGCCTTGATGACTAACATAAAGTTCTTTAGCTTTTTGGTATGATTGTTTAGCCTGGTCATAAGAACTAGAGTCCAAAGCTCCTAAATTTGAGCGATAACTAATACTGACATTATTATTAGTATCAAAACCAGTAAAGTTATTGATGTTAGTAATGATCGCTCCAGCAGTAGCTGTGACCGTACTAGCAGTTAAGCCGGCGTTGGTTTTTGTGTCAGCAAAACTTTGCTGAGCTAATTTTTCACGATTAGCTAATGATGTTCGAGCCTGCTCAGTAGCTAAGCGAGCTGTTTCGTAAGCTAGCTCAGCGCTCTTAACATTTTCAGAAGTAGTGACTCCTAAATTACTTTCACTTTTAGCGGCCTGATCTCTAGCAATTTCCGCTGCCTTTAAGTCTTTGACTGAGGAAATTAAAATATTATTATAGTTTTGGCGGGCCAAATTATAAGACGCCTCGGCTGAAGAAACTGCGATTTGGGCTTGCTTAATTTGATTAACATTAAAAGACGAAGAACTGATTGAACCCGAACCAATGTCATCTATCTTAGCCAGCTCCTGACCAAGGGTAACCTTGTCGCCGACTTTCATTCTCACACCCGTAAGATTACCGGATGATTTGGCAATAATAGTAGCCTCACTATCAGCTGCTACTAACCCCGGATAAGAAACAGTTTGGCTCACCCTCTGACTATCAGCCACGGTCTGAACGGTTACCAAAAATGGTTCTGTTTCTATTTTTGTTGTTTCCTCGGGAGTTTTACAACCTGAAACAAACAGGCCGGAAGTAATAATAATAGATAAAAAGAGTATTTTTTTGAAATTCATAGAATTCTTAAGCTTTACATTATATAAATTGAAGTTTAAAGGCCTTTTTGGCTTGAGGAAATATATCATTAATACGCCTTAATGTCAATCCTTAAATATTAAAAATTTACCCCCATTTGACCCCTTAGATTAATTAAGTTAAAATACTAGTACCTGTACCCCAGGTATAGATAAAAAAGATATTTAAATTATTTTAAATTATATGAACCAAGAGAAAAAGAATATTTTGATCGCTTTTAAAAAAGCGAAGAGTCTAACTGAAAAAATCATTGAAATGAATGAAGCGGGTCACTACTGTGTAGATATTATGCAACAAAATTTAGCAGTGATTGGACTACTTAAATCTGCTCACCAACAGCTGATGGCTAACCACTTAAACAGTTGCGTTAAAAATGCCTTGCATTCAAAAAATGAGACCGACAAAAAACGTATCATTAATGAAATATTACAAGTTAACAAATTAGCGAGCAAATAAGCTTGCCATTTTATATATATGTCGAAAAAAATTACCTTCCCCATCACAGGGATGCATTGTAAAGCTTGCGAAATACTTAATGAACAAAATGTCCGAGCAATATCCGGAATCAAGGATGCCAAATTTAACCATCACACCGGTTTAGCGGAAATATACTATGAAGGCGAAGCTCCTTCCCGCCAAACAATCCAAAATTCTTTGGCCGAGGGTTATAAAATACAAGAAGCTGAACAACTAAATTGTTCCACTGGTCCTGCTAATAAAGAAAAAACTAATTGGCAGTTAATTATTCCCTTGCTGATACTAAGCTACTGGCTCTTTAGCCAACTTAACATTGGCGACGCTAGCAGTTTATTAAGCGGAGATTTCTCCCTGCCCTTTGCTGCTTTAATCGGGTTAGCGGCCGGATTTTCAACTTGCTTAGCTTTAGTTGGGGGATTAGTCTTTGGTCTGGCGGCTACTTATGCTAAGAAAAATCCTCAAGCTACTAGGGCTCAAAAAATTAAACCGCATTTATTTTTTAATCTAGGACGTATTTTAGGCTTCTTTGTTTTAGGTGGACTACTGGGTTCTCTAGGATCAGCTATTAAATTATCACCTTTCTTTAGTGGACTACTAACCATAACTATTGGAGTAGTAATTTTACTTTTGGGCTTAAAACTACTAGGAATCTGGCCAGCTCTAAATAAATTTGAATTTGCTCTTCCTAAAAGCTTAGGATCAAAAATTAAATCAGAAAATCCTATCATCCTAGGCGCCTTATCTTTCTTTTTGCCCTGTGGCTTTACTCAGGCTATGCAGGTTTATGCTTTAGGTAGCGGCAGTTTCTTAAGCGGCGGTTTAATTATGGCATTGTTTGCTTTAGGAACGGCACCGGGGCTGCTCAGTGTTGGTGGTTTAGTCGCTCTTATTAAACCAAAACACTCGGCCCTGTTCTTTAAATTCTCCGGAGGCGTCTTGGTGTTGTTTTCTATTTTTAATCTACAAAATGGCTTCAACTTAGTCAGGGTCGGAGCCAACTATAATATTGCTGCAGTAGAGTCAAATGCTAACGGATTAATTAGAGAGGATGCTGAATTTCAAATTGTTAGAACTCTAGAATCAAATAGAGGCTATACACCAAATCGAATTGAAATTACAGGTGACAAGCCGGTGCGTTGGATAATTACTGCTGAGGCTCCTTATTCTTGTGCCAGCTATCTAATTGTTCCGTCATTAGGCATAGAAAAACAATTAGTTAAAGGAGAAAATATCATTGAATTTACGCCACCCGCTTCAGGCACGATTCCTTTTTCCTGTGGTATGGGTATGTATAACGGCGCCTTTCATATCGTTAATAATAAATAAATAATTAGCTACTTCATATATGTCTAAACCAATCCGAGTAGCCATTAGCGGCATGCACTGCGCATCATGTGCCAGTGTAATAGAAAAAACCTTAAATAAAAATCCTCACGTTAAACAAGCGGAGGTTAATTTTGGCACAGAAAAAGCCAAAATTACTTTTAACTCAGAGACTATAGACATCGCTGAATTAAACAAGGAAATTGAACCACTCGGCTACTCTTTAAAGGAAGACAGACAAACAATTAGTAACGGAATAGAAAAACTAGAGGAATTAAAAAAAATGAAAGTAAATATTATTACTATTATTCCTTTAGCGGCTATCAGTATTGTAATAATGTCTTGGGAAATTTTAGCAGGCTTTAATATCCTGCCCATGGTTCCAAGTAGCTGGATGGGTCTCTTTCACAATCTCTTACCAATCATGGCCACTTATTCCTTATTTGTAGTTGGCCGTCCCTATCTATTGGGTCTATATCGTTTTATCAGGCACGGTAAGGCCAACATGGATACTCTAATTGGTCTCGGTACTCTAGTAGCTTTTTTATACAGCTTCACAATTTATTCATTCTCAGATTTACTAAGACCATTTATCAATGTTGAGGCTGGCTACTATGATGTTACTATAGTGGTCATTGCTTTTATTTCTTTAGGAAAATATTTAGAAATGCGCTCTAAACTAAGTACCGGTGACGCTATTGAAAAATTAATCGGCCTGCAAGCTAAAACCGCCTTAGTACTACGAGACGGACAAGAAGTGGAAATCCCGATTAATGAGGTTATACTAGGAGAAATTATTATAATTAAACCAGCCGGCAAAATACCAGTCGATGGAGTTATCGTTTCTGGATCCTCTTATATAGACGAATCTCTAGTGACCGGCGAGTCTTTACCAATAGAAAAAAATACTGGAGATAAAGTTATGGCCGGAACAATCAATACAACCGGAGCCTTTAATTTTAAAGCTACTCAGATTGGTTCAGAAACTATGCTAGCTAGAATTATTAGTCTAGTTGAAGAGGCGCAGGGATCAAAGGCGCCAATTCAAGCGTTAGCTGATAAAATCTCCGCAGTTTTTGTGCCGATTGTTCTTGGATTAGCTATTCTATCTTTCATAATCTGGCTCGTATTTGGTACGCCAATTTTAGGTTTCTCTCAAGCTTTATCTTACGGATTAGTTAGTTTAGTGGGAATACTAGTTATCGCTTGCCCTTGTGCTTTAGGATTAGCTACCCCCACCGCTATTATTGTAGGCGTGGGTAAAGGTGCGAAATCAGGCATTCTAGTTAAAGACGCTGCTACTTTAGAAAAGCTACATCGGGTTAATGTTTTAGTGGCTGATAAAACCGGTACAATTACCAAGGGCCAACCGGAACTAGTAAGCTTACAAAACTTTAGTGATTTAAGCGACAATGAATTATTAACTATTCTATCGTCTTTAGAAAGTAAATCTGAACACCCGATTGCCTCAGCTCTTGTAAAAGCAGCTAAAGAAAAAAGTCTAACTATCAGCAAGGTTGAGAATTTTAGTGCTATCAAAGGTCAAGGCCTGCGCGGTCAAATTAACGGAGTTGAATACTTCGCGGGTAACTTAAAATTAGTTCAGGAACTTAAACTGAGCTGGGATGATTCTTTAATAGAAATAGAAACGAACAAAGGCCGCACCCCGGTTATATTGGCTAATAAAGATCAGGTACTCGGATTAGCTCTAGTTGCTGATCCTATCAAACCGGAAGCGACAGCAGCTATTAAAGATCTACACAAAATGGGAATTGAGGTGGTAATGCTAACTGGTGATCATAAAAATACCGCTAACTTTATTGCAGCTCAAGCTGGAATTAGCGAAGTAATCAGCGAAGCGATGCCGGTTGATAAATTGAATAAAATAAAAGAGCTACAAGCTCAAGGAAAAATCGTAGCTATGGCCGGTGACGGAGTTAATGATGCTCCGGCTTTAGCTCAGGCTGATGTTGGCATAGCTATGGCTACCGGTACTGATGTAGCTATAGAGTCAGCCGGGATAACTTTACTACACGGCGATATTTCTAAAGTCGTTAAAGCAGTGCGGCTATCAAAGATAACCATGCGCGGTATCAAACAAAATCTATTTTGGGCCTTTATTTATAACATTATTGGCATTCCATTGGCTGGTGGAGCGTTCTTCCCTCTTTTCGGCTGGTTACTTAATCCAGTTTTTGCCGGTTTAGCTATGGGCGCCTCGAGTGTTTCTGTGGTTGGAAACTCGCTCAGACTTAAATCAAAAAAGTTATAAACTAAAAAATACCAACGCGGCCTAGGCGAGAGACCAGAAGACTTTATTCTATCTAATAAGCGTTTATTAAAATCGTCCATTTCTTTAGGTTGCCCTAAAAACTGCCCCTGAACAGAGTCTAAAGTTTTTTCCATATTATTTTAAGAAAGTTATATTTTGTCTAGACATTTCTTGCTTAAATTCTTGCTTAGCTTTGGAAATAGTTGAGGCAACTGTCCCGGGCGGTTTGTTTATGATCTCAGATATTTCCAAATAATTTTTTTCTTTTAAAAATTTTAGGATCAAAACCTCACGATATTTCGGCTCCAAAGCCCTCAGAACACGAAAGATATTATTTTTCATGATTTGCCAATCAACCCCAGATACGATATCAATGTCGGAAGTTAAATTACGAGCTGAGCGATTCTCTAAGGTTACCAGGTAGCCTTCAGGGCGAGCTTTAAGCTTGCGATGATTACTAATTACTTGATTATGAGTTATCCGATATATCCAAGAAGAAAATTTTAGATTTTCATCAAAGCCCTTAAGATTTACGTAAACCTTAACAAACACTTCTTGTAAAATATCTTCAGCATCTTCTTGGCTGGCGTTAGTAAGACGTTTGACATAACCAATAAGCCTCCCTTTATACCTGTCCACTAAATGGAGAAAATTATCTTGATTTTCTATGGTCAATTTGACCAGTTGTTCATCAGTAAAGTTGGTAGTATTGTTAATATTAAAATAATTAATTTTAATTATACCACACCGGGCTGATTACTAATACGAAAAACAAAAGAATTTCTTCTCTTTTTGACTGTTTTTATCTATGATTAGGGAGTTTTTATTAAGCTCCAGCTTTCTTTTGAGCGATCCTTAAGCGCGCCAAATCTCTAGCGCTCCACTTATTAGTACTCAAAACTGAGGCAATCCACTCGCCACCTAAAAAGTGCGGCATCATGACAAAATTAGCGCCAGCTCGATATAAAGTTTGAGCATCAAGCTTCTGATAAGCATTGGCAATTATAAGTAACTTAGGGTTCTTTTTCCTGACCTGTTTAATTAAATTAATTTGATCATCAACAGCCGGAATGGTCATAACAATAATCCGACTAGCAGCAATGGGGAGTCCTTCTAAAAACTCTATGTCCGCAACATCTCCAAAGAAAAAAGGAATTTTTGCTTTTTTTAAGCGATTAATCGCCTCCGGATCATAATCAGTCACGGCAACTTTTGTTTTAAGCTTTTTAAAAGCTTCTACCACCCTAATTCCAATACGATGATATCCAATCACCCAGGCATCATAAGTAACTCCAGAAATTTCTGACTGTTGATGTTTATCGGCTCCGAAAAGACGAAAGACCGGTAAAAGAAAACGATAAATATTTTCGTTATAAGAAATAAAGTATGAGGAAATAAAAATTGTCGTAATGGCGACAGCTGTAAATATAGCTACTTCTTCTCCTTGCAAGTGACCGGCATTACGACCGGCAAATAACAACACAAAACCAAACTCGCTAACCTGAGCCGCAGTCAAACCAGCTAAAAAACTATTACGTCTGGTAAATTTAAAGCGCCGGAAAAGGAAATATAAAATTAAAGGATTACCAATTAAGATAAACAAGGACAAAACTAAGGCCGGTAAAAAAATATGCTGGAAAGAGCTAAGACCCATCTCACTACCTAGGACAATAAAAAATAAAATTAGAAAGAAATCACGCAACGGACGCATCCGGCTAGCTATCTCGAGTTGATAAGGCGAAGAACTTAAGGCGATACCGGAAATTATAGCGCCAATCTCTAAAGAAAAGCCTAGTACATAAAATAAACTAGCTATTCCCAAGCACCAAGCTAAAGTAAATAAAAATAGTAGTTCACTGGATCCAGCAATTTTATCCAGTAGCTTTGGTAAAATATAATAACTAACATAATAAAGAGCTATCAAGGCCAACACTAACTTAGAGATCATCAAAATAATAATTTCATAACCACCACCTCCCCCGCCCTGCATCATGCCCAAGCCAATAACTAATAAAACCGCTAGCACATCCTGCACCAACATCAAACCGATAGTATAACGTCCGTAAATAGTATCTTCATCCTTCTTATCAGTCAGAAGCTTCATGATAATTATCGTACTAGAAAAGGTAATGGCCACCGCCAAATAAAGCGCAGCTACTAGCTCAGTTTTAAGTAGCAACAGAAGAACAATGCCGATACTGGCTGTAAATAAAACCTGACCCAGACCGGTAATTAGAGAAACCTTGCCGATAGATTTCAAATGCTGAAAGTTAAGGTTAATGCCAATTATAAACAACAATAACACCACGCCTAACTGCGCAAAGGTGCTATACATTTCACTGTCACCATGCATCAAATTCAAGATAAACGGCCCACCGACAATGCCGGCAAAAATATAAGCGACAATTAGCGGTTGACGTAGCAATCTTAGAATAAAAGCAATTGCTACTGTAACGGCTAATAAAGTACTAATTTGTAAAAAAATATTATCCATAGCGCCTTCTTTTAAATAAGTACTAAATTAAGAGCGGGCCGACTTAGCCAAGGATAGCTCCTGTAAATCTTTTTCTATAGCTTTAACTAAACTAGCGGTGTCAGGGAAATTTTTCACATCTCTAATTTTTCTAACTATACTAACTGTCATTTCCT
>CAYUEO010000022.1:0-12052 GCA_964443755.1 uncultured Gammaproteobacteria bacterium
TATAACCACCGGCAGAAATTTCAACAACTCCATCATCAGCGGCGTATAGCGGAGAACCAATTTTATTGGCGATATCAACTCCCGTATGACGCCAGGAGAAATATTGGGTTATTCTTGAGCCCTCTGTGGGCCAAGCCATTTTAGATCCGGTTACTTTGGCTGCTGGTGCTTGGATGAAGTCGCGGATGGCTGAAATACCAGTATAGCTAGTCGAAGGTTTGGCGGCTGCTTGTGGCTGAGAAATTCTTGTTGCCCCGGGGAGAATGATTTTTTGCCCAGCTTTCAGACCGCCCGCTAGGTCGTTAGCGGAATTGATTTTGTCAATTTCAATTGAGTAGATAGAGGCAATTCTAGAAAGAGTGTCGCCAGATTTAACTGTATACATAATACCGCTGTAGGGAAGGATAGTTAAAGTATCTCCTGGCCTGATTAAGCTGTAAGCGCCCAGGTTGTTGGACCACAATATCGTATTAACACTAACGCCAAAGTTACGAGCTATTGAGCTGACTGTATCTCCAGGCTGAACTTCATACTCAACTATTTCGGTTCTTTGAGTGGAAGCTTGACTGTTAGAATCGCCTTTATTATTTCCCGCTCCAATGGGCTTAAATACTAAATCTCCACTAGCATCAAAAACCGGTAATTCATCGTAACCTTGGTTTTCTGTAGTGATATTTAATGTTTTATCAATGATATCAGAGTCAGGTGAGTACTTTTCATTACCAATGGATAGTAATGCGTCAGAGCTCATAGTCTCCTCAACTAACTCTTCTTGAGGTAAAAGAAATTCTGAATCAGCATAAATAAGATTAGCCATGACAGTTTGAGAAATTTTTGAATTGGTCATGCTAGCCTTACCCTGATTGACGATATTAGTATATATAAACCCGGCCGTTAATGAAAAAAGAAAAATGTAAACTAAGTTATTGTTAACTAGTTCCTTTATCGCTCGAGCAGTAAGTTCATTCTTTTTCAGTCTAAATACTCGATAGTAAATTTTGACTAAAATTTTATAAATAAAGCCTCCTAGGAGAAAACGAAAAAAGCCGGAGGACATCCGGAATATTTGGAGTAGTAGCTTTCCCCCAAAATTGAGGAATTTTATCGTTAATAAGCCAATTTCAACTCCCAGTTTCTTGATTTGTTGCTTTAGGGTTTTACTGATATAGTTAGGGTAGGCTTAGTAGTATACTACCAATTAGAAAATTTACCGTCAATTTGACAATAATAAAGAATAGTTATGTCCAATAAAAAAGTTATTCTCGTAATTCTTGATGGGTGGGGAATAGGTAAAAATAGCGATAGGAACGCTATTTGTCACGCTGATAAAAAAAACTGGGACAGCCTGGTAGCTAAATATCCTAATTCGCAACTAGGTGCCAGCGGTCTAAGCGTCGGTTTGCCGGAAGGGGTGATGGGGAATTCGGAAGTGGGACATCTTAACTTAGGAGCTGGACGGATCGTATATCAGGATTTAGTTAAAATAAATAAGGCCTGTGAAGATGGCAGCTTTGGTAAAAATGAGATTCTTTTAAAAGCCTTTTCAGAAGCAAAAATTGGGACGCGTCGTCTACATTTTATCGGGTTGGTTTCTGATGCCGGTGTCCATGCCATGGACTCACATTTATATAAATTATGTGATTTAGCTAAGGAAAATGGGTTAGATCAAGTTTTTATTCATGCTATTACAGATGGGCGGGATACTGATCCACACAGTGGAAAAAAATATATTGAACACCTCGAAAAACATTTGGCGTCTTCCGTAGGAACCCTTTCTTCAATTATTGGGCGTTATTACGCGATGGACCGCGATCAGCGCTGGGAGAGAATTAAAGTAGCCTATGACCTGTTGGTCAAAGGTGATGGTAAAAAAGTATTAGATTTTTATTCAGCAATTGACGAGTCTTATGAAGGGGGAGTAACAGATGAATTTATTTTGCCGATAGTTAAAGTAGATAACACTGGAAGTCCGGTGGGTTTGATTAGGCCGGATGATGTGGTTGTGTGTTTTAATTATCGTACTGAAAGATTACGTGAGCTAACTGAAGTACTAACTCAGGAAGACAGGATCGCTGAGGGTATGTCAACTATGCCTCTCCACTATTATACTCTCACCAGTTATAACGATAACTATAAAGACGTTCAAGTAATTTTTCCTAAAGAAAAAGTTAGAGAGACTTTAGGGGAACTGGTTTCTAAAGCAGGTTTAAAGCAGCTGCGTCTAGCTGAAACTGAGAAATATGCTCATGTTACCTTCTTTTTTTCTGGTGGCAGCCAAGATATTTTCCCTGGGGAAGAAAGGATTTTGGTGCCATCACCTAAAGTTGCTACGTACGATCTGCAACCAGAGATGAGCGCTTATCAAGTTAAAGATGAGGCATTAGCGGCTATTAAAGAAAAAGATTTTTCTTTTATTTGTATTAATTTTGCTAATCCAGATATGGTCGGACATACCGGAGTATACTCAGCAATTTTAAAAGCGGTGGAAACTGTAGATAGCTGTCTTGGAGAAATTGTTTTAGCGGCTCAAGAAAAAGATTATGATGTAATTATTTTAGCGGACCATGGGAATGCGGAAAGTGCGGTTAACGAAGATGGTACACCAAACACAGCTCATTCTTTAAATCCAGTTCCTTGTTTATTGGTATCAAATAGTATTACTAAAATATCAGACGGAATATTAGCTGATGTAGCCCCCACTATTCTTAATATTCTTAATTTAGAGCAGCCTGACTCGATGACCGGCAAGAGTCTCATTAGTTAAAAAAATCCTCCGCATCGCGGAGGATTTTAGGTTAAACAATAACTTTAAAGGGCTCCTTTTGGCCATAGGCGAGGGGTCCTTTTTTGCAGTAATTAGCTATGTTTTTCTTAAAATAAGGTTTTTTAGCTAATTGTATTTGGCCTACTATATAATAGGTTAGAGCCATTATTAAGCCGCTTGCCGTATCACCGGGTAAGCTGATTTTCCAGCGACTATCAGGAGCGCCAAAAAATTTATTTTCACCCAGACTAATAACTAGCTCCTTATCCCATTCATTAATAAATTTAGCATGTCGTGCTTCTCCGTAACTAAAAGCCCGAATAGATAGATGTGGTCCAAAAAGTTCGTGTTTCTTAATTTCTATCATTGGTGCCACAGCCGCAAACTCATCTGGAATAATAAAGCTGTACGCTGAGTAATTTTCAAATGATTTTGGAAAATTAAGTTTTTTTAAGAATGATTTAATTTTTTTGGGATCTTCTTGACTGGCTCCAATAATCATTCCGAGATAGGTAGAAGTGTTATAAGTGTATGGCTCCGGTAATTTGTCAAAAACTATCACCTTCTCAGCGATAGCAGCGGCAGATGATAGACCGTTACAGGTTAAAAGAGTCGTTTTTAAATTCATTTTTTTAGCCAACTCTATTTCCCAGACAGAGTCTTTTTCACCAGAAGCGGATATAATAATTGCCTGAGTGATAGACCCTTTTTTTATGAGCGGCTTAAGGTTTTGAGCCAGTGCTCTAAAATTACTTTCATTAGCAAACAGGGCAGGTTGCCCGCCAAACATCACTTGTCCGGCATTGTAGGCGTTACCACTTCCTATAATTACAGGAAAAGAGATGCGGGTCTTTATAGTTGGTGGATATTTTTTGATAAAGTAATCAAGACTGTTTAACACCGCTTTATCTAGGCTAGGGAGATTTAAAATGTTCATATTTTGCTTTATTTTATTGGTATTTTCATTATAAGGCATCTTGATTTTAAATTCAATTTTTGATATTATATTATTGATTAAAAAGGAGGATTCAAAAGAAATTATGTCAGGACATTCCAAGTGGGCAACGACCCATAGACAAAAAGAATTAGTAGATGCTAAGCGAGGTGCAGCGTTTACTAAATTGGCTAACGTGATTACGATAGCAGCTAAGACAGGTGGAGATCCTTCAGCCAACCCATCTTTAAGAGCAGCTATTGATAGGGCTCGTGATGCGAGCATGCCTAAGGATAATATAGAAAGAGCCATCAAGAAAGGGACGGGTGAGTTAGGTGGAGACCAAGTTGAGGAATTATTTTATGAAGGAATTCTGCCACCGGGCATACAAGTAGTCGTCAAGTGTTTAACGGATAATAAAAATCGTAGCGGATCTTCTGTCCGTCACATGTTTACTAAAAATGGTGGCGCTTTTGGCGCAGTTTTATGGAATTTTGATCTTTTAGGAGTCATCAGAATTTCTAGCGAAGAAATTAAGGGGAAAAGCTTAAGTAATGAGACTCTGGAGTTAGAGCTTATTGATCAGAATATTGTCGATTTTAAAAAAGAGGCCGAGGGTATTACGGTCCATACTGAAATTAAGGACTTACAGAAAATATCTGAGTGGTTAGAGGAAAAGAGTCTTAAGCCCACCTCTTCAGGAATAGAATATGTTGCCAAAGAGTTGCTAGATTTGTCAGAAAGCGAGCAGGAAAAGATGGAAAATTTTTTTGGAGAATTAGAAGATAACGAGGATGTTAGCGATTATTATACAAATATAAATGGCTAAAATCATACTCGGTCTAGATCCCGGCCTAGCTGATACGGGCTACGGCGTAATAAGCGTAGTTGGATCCAAAATTACTTGTCTAACGTATGGGTCTATTAAAACAGCAGCCGGACAGGACCTTTCAACTCGTCTTTTTGATTTGCAAAAGTCATTAGATGAGATTATTAAAAGTTTTCGTCCCGATGTGGTTGGCATAGAGCAGCTTTTTTTTAATAAAAATGTGACCAGTGCGATAGCAGTGGGACAGGCGCGCGGTGTATTACTTTTAACATTGCGCCAAAATGGTTTAGTGGCTCAAGATTTCACTCCCAGCCAGGTTAAGCAAGCGGTATGCGCTTACGGCCAGGCTACTAAACGCCAGGTTCAGAATATGGTAAAGTTAACTTTAAAACTAAAACAAATTCCTAAGCCCGATGACGCTGCTGACGCTTTAGCAGTTGCATTGGCAGCAGTAAATACTAGTCTATGGAAAAAAAAATGAAAATAGTTCAAGTAGCTTCTGAGGTTGCACCTTTTTCCAAGACAGGCGGCCTGGGTGATGTTGCTCGTAGCCTGCCAAAAGCGTTGAAGCGTCTAGGACATGACGTAATAATAATTACCCCTCTTTATTCGCGTGCGATTAATAAAGATGAGCATAATTTAAAGCTGGTCGCTGAAAATGTAAACTTAAGACTAAATTCAGAGGAGCAAGTAACGGTTAGTTACTGGCGCGGTTATTTAATGGATGGCTTACCGGTTTATTTCGTGGAATGTAAAAAGTATTTTTCTAAACATAGACGTCTTTATGGATCAAGTAAGGAAAATTCTCGTTTTTTAGTGTTTAATGTAGCCGCTTTGAAATTGTTATCAATCCTGAAGTTTGAGGCAGATATAATCCATTGTCATGATTGGCAAACCGGTCTAATACCCTACTATCTAAAGACAGATTTTAGATATTCTAAAACTTTGAAAAAGGCTAAAACTATTTTTACTATTCATAACCTAATTTTTCAGTTCGGTCATAATTGGTGGGAAGTTCCATCTGAAAATAAAGATTTTGGTCGGAGTCGTATACCGCACCTGAGTGATCCAAAAATTGAAAATATTAATTTTGCTAAGCGAGCGATTTTGTCCGCAGATCTTATAAATACGGTTAGTGAACAGTATCGGGAAGAGATTATGACCAAGAAGTTTGGTCAAGATCTGCATAGAATTCTACAACATCGGGCGGGTCGTTTGGTGGGCATAATTAATGGCATTGATTATAAAACTTACAATCCTTCTGTTGATCCTGGTTTAGATCGTAATTACTCTTTTTCTGATCCTACGCCTAAGAAAGAAAATAAGGCTTATATACAAAAGTTGTTTAAGTTACCGGTTGATCCAGATAAACCTATTTTTTGCATGACTTCTAGAGTGAGTTTTCAAAAAGGCTTTGCCTTGATTATTAAAGTTTTTCCTCAGCTCTTACAACTCGATGCTCAATATATAATTATAGGTACGGGAGATAAAAAATATCTGAGTGACTTGGGAAAAATTGCTAGAAAACACCCTGAGCAGGTAGCTTTTATTCCATCTCATGAAGCAAACCAAAAATACGAGACCCTAGTTTATGCTGGTTCAGATTTTTTCTTATTACCATCGAATCATGAGCCTTGTGGCATTAATCAGCTTATTGCTATGAGGTACGGATGTGTTCCTATTGTTCGAGCAATTGGTGGTCTTTACGATACAGTAGAAAATTTTTCTCCGGCTGCTCGTCAAGGGACCGGCTTTACTTTTAAACGTGAGGATGAGTTTGTTCTGTACGGAGCCGTTGTTAAAGCGCTAGAAAATTATAAGCACTTAGCATCCTGGCGCGGACTGGTCAGAAGGGCCATGAAACAGTCACACGGCTGGGAAATTCCAGCTAAAAAATACGTAGAGCTTTATAAGAGGGTGTTAAAAAAATAATATGCTTTGGCTCAATTTTTTACATTTGTATCAGCCCGCTAACGCTGAAAGCTACAGTATTAAAAAAGCTCTTGATAAAAGCTACTGGCGCTTAGTTAGGTTGATGGAAGAAAATCCCAATTTGCGGATGACTTGGAATGTCAGCGGTTGTTTACTGGAAAGATTAGAAAACGAAAAAGAGACTGCTTGGATAGAGAGATTGAAATTCTTAGTCAAGAAGGGCAGACTTGAGCTGACTGGGTCAGCTGCATACCACGGCTTTTTGCCTCTTTTGCCAGAACACGAAGTTATTAAACAAATACGGACTAATGAAAAAATACTGCGCAAGTATTTTGGAAAAAATTTTAAACCGACAGGGTTTTTCTTGCCCGAGATGGCCTACTCATCTAAGGTAGCTAGTTTAGTAAAAAAATTAGGGTACAGTTGGATTATTTTAGATGAGATTGCTTTTAGTGGTGACTTGCGCCAGCATCCGGACCCAACTGTTAATTATCAGGATCAGGCTAGTGGTTTAAAAATCGTTTTTCGTAATCGAGTTATATCCTCAAGTTATCCGCCGGATACACTTAGAGCGGCTGCTACTAAAAATAAGACGGACGCTTCTACCTCGCCAACTATTATTACCGGAACAGACGCTGAGCTTTATGGATTACGCCACGAAGACCCTACAGCAGAATTAGAAAAATTGGTTAGAACTGGAATTTATAAAACAGCCACTATTTCAGCCTATTTAAAAACTAAACGCAAAAAACCTGAAAAAATAAGTATAGTGCCGTGCTCTTGGGAATCATCTCCTAAAGAAATAAAACAAGGCAAGCCTTATATTCTTTGGAATAATTCCAAAAATAAAATTCAATCCGATCTTTGGCGTTTAGCATATTTAGCCTTAGATGCTGGTGAGAAGTTTAAAGGCGATAAAAATTATTATTGGTATCGTTGGCATCTAGTTAGAGGTCTAGCCAGTTGTGCTTTTTGGTGGGCTAGTGCTCATAATTTTTCAAAAATTTTTGGACCTTACGCTTGGAGTCCGGATGATATTGAAAGAGGTTTAGAAGACTTAGTAAGATCAGTGAGATCTCTTGAGGCCCCAAAAAGTAAGCGGTATAAACTTGATGCGGAAAAATATTATTTACGAATAAAAAAATTGATTTGGCAAGAACATTGGCGAAAGCATTGGCAAAAAACGATATGAACAAAATTAAACAATTGTTTGATCCGCAGTATGTAGCCGATTTATTCAGAACAGAGGTTTTGCCTCATTATCCTGCCTATGTTTCAATTAGTCGAATTGTTATCAGACTATATAAAGATTTAATTTGGCAGACCACTTATCATGTTGTGATTGGATTTGATACTTATTTTTTGAATGTAGCCGGCGAAGAGGAGATGGTGCAGGTAGTATGCTCCGCTCATAGCAACGAGCCACGGGAGAATGTATATTTAGCTCTTAAGTATCTTTGGGCCCAGGGTTTTCCCAAGGAGGGAATTAATTTGCCTAATCCGCTATTTTATTCAGATTATTTTCGAGGCACCTTTTATCAAGGTATAAGTGGAGAACATCTTCTATATTATATAAGTAATAAGCAGTTTGATCAGGTAGAAAAGATAATTGTTGCAGCTGCTAGATTATTTGCCAGACTACATTCTTTACCCGCTTCCACGGCCGCTAATTTTAATCCTGATAATTCTAGAATAAAAACAGTTACTCCTGGTGTTGAAAAAATTCTTAGAGAAATAAGCCGGCGGTACGACAATAAGTATAATGCAAACTTAGTTCGCTGGTATGATTATTTCATTGAAAAGGAAGAAAAATTCTTTTCTGAATCAGAGGATTTACTTTCTTTAATACACGGCGATGCTCACCCAGAAAATATTATTAAGACCTCTGAAAATAGCATTGGTCTAATTGATTTTACTGATATTTGTTTGGGAGATTATACTCGCGATATTGGAACATTTTTGCAGCAGATGGATTATAAACTAATTACAAAAGTAGGTGTTCATAATTATGGCCAAAAATTAAATGATATGTTTTTAGCCGCCTACTGGAAAGCTTCTAATAAGCGCTGGACTCCTGAAGTACAAGAAAGAATTGATTTATATTACAACTGGACTGCGATTAGAACAGCGACATATTGGTTTATGAAATATGATCATGACGAATTCAAGGCCGTACAACTTTTAGACAGTATTAATAAGAGATTTAAGGCTTAATGTTTTATGAAAATTGCTGTTGTTTCTAAACTTTGGGAGCCTACTACTCCTGAATCAACTGGAGGAACCGGAGCTTCGGTGGGATATTTGTGTCATGAACTTAAAAAAATGGGGCATGAGGTAACTCTTTTTGCGTCTAGCGATTCTACTCAAGAAGTAAAATTGGTATCCGTAAAAGATTCTGGTTCATTTCGGAGTCAATATTCTGAAGTAGCTGAATTTTTGAATATTTCTCAAGCTTTTGACAAAAGGCGGGACTTTGATGTGATTCACTGTAATAATGAACATAAGTCATTGTTTTTTGGCGCAGTTAGTTCAACGCCTTCATTGCATGCCGTGCGGTATGGAGAATTTTTTTCTGACGAGCTAAATGTATTTGAACGTTATCGTCATCTCAATTTTGTTGGGATCTCAGAGGCGGTTAAAAAAATGCTGCCTGAACTGAATTGGCGAGGCATAGTTCATAACGGTTTAGATATCGACAAGTTTCCTTATAACGGTAACAAAGAAGATTATTTATTGTTTTTAGCTAGGTTATCTTCTCAGAAAGGACCTGATGTGGCTATTAGGGTCGCTAAAAAATTAGGTAAGAAATTAATTATAGCTGGAAAGAGAGCAGATAGTGATGCCGCTTACTTGGCAGAAAAAGTTGATCCTTATATTGATGGAGAACAAATCAGATATGTTGGAGAAGTAGATTTTCCCACCAAAATAAATCTATATTCTAAGGCTGCCTGTTTACTTCATCCGATTAACTATATCGAAGCTTTTGGCATGACTCTAATAGAATCTTTAGCCTGCGGCACGCCGGTTATTGCTTTTGATAAAGGAGCTATTTCGGAAGTTATTGAGACTGGAAAGACCGGTTTTGTGATTAGCAGTGAAGATGAAATGCTTGAGTCAATTAAAAATTTAGCAAAAATTGATCCTTTATTGTGTCGACAAACAGTTGAAGAAAGGTTTACGGTAGCCAAAATGGCCCAGGGGTATGAAAAATTATATAAAGAGATTAAATAATATTTCTGTACAAAATACTGCTATTTTCTCATATATGTTATAATAGCAGGTAGTTTATTTGTTTATTCAAGCTTATGTCTCGCAAAAAAAAGAATAATAATCCCCTGGATTACGTTAGTTTGCCGGAATTTAATTTAGACGATCGGGCCAAGCGCAGTATTGGAATCGTTATTTTAGTATCTTTCGGGTTACTGAGTCTGTTAGGACTCTTTAATCTGTCTGGTCATTTTGGTGAATGGTTATCAGGTTGGTTAACTCTAATATTTGGTTACGGTAAATGGCTGGTACCTCTAATTCTTTTGTATTGGGCCTGGCTAGTAATTAGAAAAACTAAGAATCCTCTTATTTTTAGTGATTATTTGGGCTTAGGATTGTTATTTATTTCTTATCAAACGCTTTTCCATTTTTTTATTAATCAAGAGGTATGGGCAGAATCAGTTAAATCTGGTGTTGGTGGGGGATATATAGGTTGGTATTTAAGCCAAGGATTTTTCTATCTGTTTGGTTTTTGGGGAGGATTTTTAGCTTTAGTGGCTTTTTCATTAATATCATTAGTCCTTGTCTTTAATACCTCTTTATCAAGAATAATCGGTCAAGAAAGTTTGCTGGGCAAGGTTTTTAAACCTTTCCTTTTGTTTTTTCAGAGTTTAATAACACGTGAGACAGATGACCATGAGGAAAAAGAAACATCGGAACCAGATTTTTCTGATGAATCATTAGATGGGTGGCAGAAAAAAATTGTACCGACAATGTTAGAGGAAATTGAAATAGATGAGGAAGAAACTCCAGTATCACCAACCAAGAAGAGTGGCCCCAAGATCCAGGAGAAAATTGTCTGGCCCAAGCGGGTAGTTAAAATTGATCTGCCGATGGAGCTTCTAAATAATAAATTTTCTAAAGCTATTGGTGGGGATACTGAAGCTAGCGCCAAAAAGATTCAACAAACTCTAGAAAAGTTTGGTATACCGGTTGAAATGGGGGAGACTAAAGTAGGCCCTACTGTTACGCAATATACGTTTCGCCCAGCCGAGGGTGTTAAACTTTCCAGAATCACTACTTTAAATAATGATTTGTCATTAGCTTTAGCCGCACATCCAATCCGTATCGAGGCGCCAATTCCAGGGCAATCTTTAGTTGGTGTGGAAGTTCCTAATCGAGCTAAAGCAGTTGTAGGACTTAGAGAGATATTAGAAGACGACTCATTTAAGAATCGTAAAAACAACCTGATGTTGGCCCTGGGTAAAGATGTCGCTGGTACAGCCTGGCTTTATGACCTGACTAAGATGCCTCACTTATTAGTAGCTGGAGCAACAAATTCAGGTAAGTCAGTTTGTCTTAACGCTTTGATTGTTAGTCTTCTTTATCAAAATAATCCTGATGATCTAAGATTTATTATGGTTGATCCAAAACGAGTAGAGCTTCCCACATATAATGGTATACCACATCTTTTAACGCCGGTTATTACGGATGTTAATAAAACTATTAACGCTTTAAAGTGGTGTTTAAATGAAATGGAAAGACGTTATGATGTCTTAAATAAAGCGGGAAAAAGAAATATTCTGTCTTATAATAGCAGTGCCAAGGAAAAACTGCCCTATATTGTTTTCATTATTGATGAGTTGGCTGATTTTATGATGACATCAGGAAAAGATATGGAAGCAGCTATTATTCGCTTAGCTCAAATGTCCAGAGCGATAGGTATCCATCTTATTTTAGCAACCCAGAGACCGAGCGTTGATGTAATTACAGGATTAATTAAAGCTAATGTGCCTACCCGTATAGCTTTTTCTGTAGCCTCTCTAGTTGATTCAAAAACGATTCTAGATTCTTCCGGAGCAGAGAAACTACTTGGTCAAGGAGATATGTTGTTTACGTCGGCAGAGTTTTCTAAACCGAAACGTATTCAAGGTGCTTATTTAGGTGACAGCGAAATTAATGATGTAGTAAATTTTATTAAAGAAAAAAGTGGACCAGCTGAGTATTTAGAGGGAGTTACCGACAGGCAAAAGGTAGGCGGAAATGCGGGAGTTGGTTTAGACGGGAATCATGGTGATGAAGATGAACTTTTTGAAGAAGCGAAAGCCTTAATTGTTAAGGCCGGGAAAGCTTCTACCTCTATGTTACAGCGTCGGCTGTCTATTGGTTACGGACGAGCAGCTAAAATATTAGATATGCTGGAAGAGTCAGGCGTTATTGGTCCAAGCAATGGATCTAAACCTCGCGAGGTTATGATGAGTCAAGAACAGTATGAAGCCAGCGCAACTCTGAGCGCTATTCCAGTTCATAATCGAGCTGAAACCGCCGCTCCCGATAGTTATTTTGGTTCTGATGATAATAATGAAGATCGCGGTTTAGTTTTTCA
>CAYUEO010000023.1:0-10814 GCA_964443755.1 uncultured Gammaproteobacteria bacterium
CTTAATTCTTTCGTCCACTGCTCGCCTCCAGTTAACACTAAGACCATTGGCTTCTGAGCCTAAAATAATAGCCACTGGACCAGAAAAATCTACCTGGCTATAGTTTTTTGAACCATCTGTAAATGCGCCAAAAGACTTAATTTTATTGGCCTTTAACCAAGAAACCGTTTCTTCTACTGACATCTTTACTATCTTTTGCATAAACACCTCTCCTTCACTAGCCCTAATTACGTTGGGGTTATAAATATCAGTTTGACTAGAATTAATAATAATAAGATCTGCGCCAGTGGCCGCCGCTGTTCTAACTACTGCACCAATATTACCCGGTTTTTCAACAGACTCAAGAATGATAATCAGGGGGTTTTTAGATAATTTTAAATCAGTTAAAACTAATTCTTTTGACTTAAAGGTAGCCACAAAACCATCTGGCTTCTCTTTAAAAGATATCTTTAAAAAAATATCTTCAGTAACAGAAATCATTTTATTTTCACTAACCCCAAAAAGCCTGGGGTTCTGACCCCTTTTTTCAAGAATTTTTTCACATATAAACAAACCTTCTATTTGCCAACCAGTCTCAATAGCAGCGCCAATCTCTCTTTCACCATCTACTATTATTAGGTCTTTTTTCTTTCTTTTAGCTGTCTTTTTTAAGGCAACCAGCTCTTTAATTAAACTGTTAGCCGTACTCGTAATATTATGCATGTTGTTTATTTGTTATAAATATAATTATATAACAAGCACAAAAAAACCGCTAACTGTGCTATAATAAGCAATAAACAATAAATTATGCCAATACCTCAATTAAGAAAAGGGGTGGAGAGTTCTTGGAGAACTAAACCCGCAAACAAGGGTTCTCGCTCCACAAAAACTGACAAAAAAAAGGAATGGATAAAAAATTTAATCATCGCTATTATTAGCGCTGGATTTTTGTTTCTAGTCTTTTTTTCTTTTTATGTCGCCTGGATTTCACGCGACCTGCCAAATCCTAACCAATTAATAACCAGAGAAATTGCTCAAAGCACAAAAATATACGACCGAACGGGTGAAAATGTTCTATATGAAATTAGTGGAGATGAAAAGAGAACCTTGGTTTCTATAGATGATATTCCAGACACTGTTAAACAGGCAACAATCTCCATAGAAGATAAAAATTTCTACAAACATGGGGGTTTTAGTGTGTGGGCGATGTTTAGAACAATGATTACTAATGTAATTTTCAGTCGCACCGCTGGAGGATCAACTCTTACTCAACAATTTATTAAAAACGCTATTTTAACCCCAGAAAAAACCCTACCCAGAAAAATCAAAGAACTTGTTTTAGCGTATAGATTAGAAAAAAAGTTTTCAAAAGACGAAATACTGCAAATGTATTTAAATGAAATACCCTATGGCTCAAACGCCTATGGGGTTGAGGCAGCTAGTCAAAAATATTTTGGCAAAAGTGTTAAAGATGTTAGTCTGGCAGAATCTGCGGTTCTAGCAGCTATAGTTCAGACACCTAGTAGATACTCTCCCTGGGGACCAAATAAAGACGTGCTCTTGAGACGCAAGGACTATGTTCTGGGTCTTATGGCAGAACAGGGGTATGTCAGCCAGGAAGAGGCTGACATAGCCAAACAAGAAGAAATAGCTTTTCGTGGACCTGAAACAAATATTACTGCCCCACATTTCGTCATGTATATTAAAGATATTCTAGCGGAAAAATATGGTGAAAAGATGGTCGAACAAGGGGGATTAAAAATTTATACTACTTTAGACCTATACAAACAAAAGGTAGCCGAAGAAGTTATTACAGAGAAAACAAAAGACTATCCGGAAAAATATAATGCCTCAAACGCTTCTCTTGTTTCAATCGATCCAAAAAACGGACAAATACTAGCTATGGTTGGTTCTCGTGATTACTTTAATGACGATATAGATGGACAAGTTAATGTTTCTACCAGACCCAGACAACCGGGCTCATCCCTTAAACCCTTAGTGTACGCGACTTTATTTGAAAAGGGCTATACACCAGACACGCTTCTTTATGATGTTTTAACTAATTTTTCAACAGACGCCAGTAAGCCCTATTTACCTAGAAACTATAACGGAGCAGAAAACGGACCAATTTCTATTAGAAAAGCTCTGGCCGGGTCTTTAAATATTCCAGCTGTAAAGGCTTTGTATTTATCTGGTGTAAACAATGTAATTAGTACTGCTGAAAATTTAGGTTATACAACACTATCTGATCGAAGCAGGTTTGGTCTCGCTTTGGTTTTAGGTGGAGGCGAAGTTAAGCTCCTTGAACACACTAACGCTTACAGTGCCTTTGCTAGAGACGGTGAAATAAGTCCAATAACCGGAATTATTAAAGTCGAAGATAAAACAGGCAAGGTTATTGAAGAATTTTCTCTCGCATCAAAAAAAGTTTTAGATTCTCAAGTAGCTAGAATGATAAACAGTATCCTATCTGATAATGAGGCGCGCTCTTTCACTTTTGGAACAAACAACCCTCTTACTTTGGGTAGTCGCCCAGTTGCCGCTAAGACTGGAACAACTAATGATTATCGCGACGCCTGGACTATTGGATATACACCATCAATAGTAACTGGTGTGTGGGTGGGAAATAACAATAACGAAGAGATGAAGGGGGCTGGTGGCAGTATTGGTGCCGCTCCTATTTGGCAAGAATACATGAAAAGAATATTAGGAGACACGCCAGTAGAAGAATTTAAGTCTCCTGATAATTTTAAAACCGGTAAACCAATTCTTGACGGTGAATTAACTGAAACAGACTTCTTGGTTGATATCAGCACCGGCCAACCTTCCTCAGAAAATACTCCTTCCGAATTAATTGGTAGTGTTAAAAAAATCGCCCATCACAGTATTCTGTATTATATAGATCCAGAAGACCCGCTTGGAGATGCACCTAAAAACCCTGAAAAAGACCCTCAATATAGTTTATGGGAGGGGGCAGTTATTTCTTGGGCCGAAAAAAACGCCACATCAACAGATCCTTTGGAAACAGTAATAACCACTCCGGACTCACCGGTAATAATTATATCCTTGCCTTTTAGAAATCAAACAATAACCCAATCCCAACTTGAGGTTCTTGTTGAGGGATCTAGTCCTAACGGTATTAACTATGTAGATTATTTTATAAATAATAATCTGTGGGAAACAGTAGAGGGTGAGCCAAAACTATTCACAAAAAAAATAGATTTTCTTAGTAATGGATATCACTCTTTAAAGGCTAGGGCTTGTGATAAAAATGGGGCGTGCTCTGAAAACACTATTTACTTTAACTTACTTATCCTAAACAACCCTGTTAACAATAATCCTGGATCTGTTACTATATTAAGCCCTAAAAGCGGGTTAACTGCCAAGAACTACGATTGGCCACTACCAGTTAACGTGTCTTTAAACCAGCCAAAAAAAGTTTACTCTCTAAATCTACTTATTAGAGATGAGAATGAAAACATATCTACGATTGGCTCAACAAACACCTTCTCGTCAGAGAATAATATTATATGGAACAATCCCCCTCCTCCTGGAAAATATTCTGTTTACGTAGAGTTGATAGAGTGGGATGGTGAAAAGATAAAAAGCGAAGAATTTAAAATTACCGTTAACTAAACAAAAAAACAACCCCCAGTAATTAGGGGTTGTTTTTATTTTTATAAAAATATTTTTTATTGACGAATAGGCATGACTATATATAAATAATTATCTTCCTTTTCTGATTGTAAAAGACAGGGGGTATTAGGATTAACCAGACCTATTTTTACCCTAGAACCATCTATATTACTAAGCCCATCCAACAAATATCTATAATTAATAGTTATTTCATTGTCTTCTCCTTCGCTTTCAGAACTAATCTCGATTTTACTTTCACCACTGGAACCCGAGTAAGAACTAATTAATATTTTGTTCTTTATAAACTTAAGGGTTATGTCATTTATACCGGTTTTTGAAAAAAGTGCCGCGGCTTTGGTTGCTCTAATTAACTCTTGCCTATCAACTAACACTTTAGTTTGACTCTGAGTGGGGATAATTTGCTTATAGTCTGGGTACTGACCACTAATTAATCTAGAAATTAGTTCTACAGAGTCGATGGTAAATAGTATCTGATTTTCGGATATATAAATATTAACCCCAATATCATCAGATAACTCTATTCCGTCCCAATTATTTAAAATACGTAAAAACTCTTGAGTTGTTTTTGCTGGAACTATTAACTTTATTTCCTCATTACTAATTGGTTCATCACTGGAGTCTTCTGAAAAATATTTAACACCTATTTCTTTTTCAGCTAAACGATAACTATCCGTGGCCGCTAGGCTTAGTTTTTTATTAGAAAAAGAAAATAAAACCCCAGTTAGTTCAACCCTGTTTTCACTTGTTGAAACAGCGAAGACAACACTGTTAAGCGCTTTTCTAAATTCAACTAAAGGACATTTGTAATAATTTTTCTTAGCCATTACTGGTATAAGAGGGAATTCTTTTGCTGACTCGCCCTTAATTTTTGTCTTATAGTCTCCCGCCTCAACAACCAATTCTCCGCCAACCTCCTTAACCATTACCTTTTCTTCACCATTTAATAAAGAAACGTATTCTGTTATTAATTTAGAGTCTACGGTAAACTCACCTTCCTTTTCTATCTTGCCTCTTAGTTGATGAGTTACTCCAATTTCTAGGTTTGTGCTAACTAGTTCAATATTACCTTCTCTGGTTTTAATTAAAATATTATTAAGAATTGGGAGGTTGATATTTTTTGTTGTTATGTGACCAACAATACTCAATCCCTTTTTTAAGTTTTCTTGCAGACTTATAAAATGCATATATTTATATACTATTAATATATATAAATAATATATAAATTAATAATAGTAATAAGGCGGTGGAGAAAGTGTAAAAAATACTCTAATCGATGTTTTATTTGGCCTTTTCTTTTGTTTTTCTGTTGATAATTTTCTTAGTAACTTGTTATTCTTATTTTTCTATTTGTTGATAAAAATAAATAAGCTTAACTTATAAACAAATTATTATTTTTTTAACACAACCTATCAACAGGCTATTTGTTAAGGATAATAAAGAGCTTAGTATCCAGAACTAAACAACTGACGTATCGATCCAATCTCCTGTTTAACTTTTTCGTTTCCACCATCACCTATTTCATGGTTTATTTTTGTATAAGAGTGCATTGCTGTTGTATGATCACGACCCCCGAGCTCAGCACCTATAGTAGGGTATGATGAGCCAATATCTTCTCTTATTAAGAAAACGGCTATTTGTCTGGGCCAAACCAACTCTTTCTTACGGCTTTTACCTAGTAAGTCTTTATAACTAACGTTATAGAATTTAGCAGTTGCCTCAATGATTTCTTTGGCGGTTAGAGATCTGGTTTGAATATTGGAAACATAGTCATTTAAGACCTCTTTTACGGTTTTAAGACTAGGTTCCAAACCTTTGAACTGATGAGAAGCAATTACTTTTATTAGGGCTCCCTCAAGCTCTCTAACGTTGTTTTGAACACGTTCGGCTATATATGTTAATATATCCTTTTCTAATAACAAACCCCTTTCAAGAGCTTTTTTTTCTAAAATCGCTATTTTTGTTTCTGTATCAGGCTTTCCAATATCAGCTACCATACCAGACTCAAACCTAGAAATTAAACGACTTTCTATGGCCGGTATGGATTTTGGCGGTCTATCGGAAGTAAGAATTATTTGTTTGTCGTTTTGTTGTAATTCATTAAAGGTATGAAAGAATTCTTCCTGTGTTCCGTCTTTACCACCCATAAACTGAACATCATCTACTAATAATAAGTCTACATTGCGGTATAAGTTTTTAAATTCCTTAGCTCTTCCACCGCGCACAGACTGTATATAACTGTTAGTAAATTTTTCACTGGTTACATACAATATTTTATCAGTGTCTTTAGCAACAGCGTTGCCTATAGCTTGAAGGAGGTGTGTTTTACCTAGACCCACCCCACCATAAATAAACAGGGGGTTATAAGATTTTCCTAGGTTTTTTGCAACCGCCAGGCAAGCAGCATGAGCTAATTCGTTACCTCTTCCCACAATAAAATTTTCAAATACGTAGCGCGGATTAAGACCAAACTTATTAACACCACCACCACTTCCCCCATCTGTTGGGGTTATTCTGGTAGATTTTTTTATATCTGATTCAATAGGATCGCTAGATTTTTTTTCAGACTCCACCGAACTAACCGATGCTTTTGTTGGTCTAAGTTCAATTTTGTATATTATTTCTTCAACAGGGTTTTTTGTAACGTTTGTTAAAGCACTTAATATGTTTTTATGATACTTTTCTTCTAACCACTTTTTAACAAAAGCGTTTGGTACGCACACAATAAAGCGGCTATTTTCAAAAGATGAGATAAAGGTATCCTTGAACCAAGTGATAAAATGAGCTCGAGACAGATTTAACTCAATTTCTCCGAGTACTGCCTGCCAGATTTGTTCGTTGGTCATATTTAAGAAATGAGTTTAAATCATAATTTCTAGCAAATTTATTATATTAAAAAAATAACTTTCCCACAAGGCCAGTGAATGTTTAGAAGATGTTGATAAAGAGTGGATAATTTATATTAGACACCCTAAAATAATTAAAACCACCCTCATTGACTCCTTTACGTAAAGGTGTTATCTTATAATCCAGAAACTGAGTGACTATACTGCACCAGTAAATTTATATAATTAATAATATTGTATGCCGAAAAGGACATTTCAGCCGAACAAGCATAAAGCCAAAAAAAAGCATGGTTTTATCAAGAGAATGGACACAAAAGATGGTCGGGCTGTTTTGAAAAGACGTCGTGATAAAGGCAGAAAGGTCTTGTCTAAATAGGCCTACTAGTGGTTTTTCATGTTAAAAAAAACCAACAGGGTGTTGCTTAATAACGATTTTGACCGAGCCTTTAAGCTCGGCCAATCTTTTTATGGGCAAGTGTTGGGTTGTAAGGTAGTAAATAATAATCTGAACGCCACAAGATTAGGCATTCTTGTTAGCACTAAGATTAGCAAAAAAGCCCCAATAAGAAACAAACTAAAAAGACAAATTAGAGAGGCTTTTAGAGGTGAACTGCCGCAATTAGTAGGCGGAAAAGACGTGGTTATTGTTGTTTTAAAACCAATACTGGATAAAGAATATCAGTATATTAAGGATAACTTAAAAAGCGGTCTAAGAAACTTAAAGCTTTACAAAAAATGATTACTTTTTTTAAGGAAATACCAAAGAGGTTTCTTTTAGCTATTATTAGGGTTTATCAACAAACTGCCTCTCCGGATCATGGTTTTTTAAAACATTTTTATCCTCACGGATATTGTCGATTTTTTCCAAGTTGCTCGGAGTATGGTTATCAGGCTATTGAAAAATACGGAGCCATAAAAGGAGGACTTATGACATCGTGGCGCATATTACGCTGTAATCCGTGGAATAAAGGCGGAAACGACCCAGTTAAATAAATAAAAAACGCTTATGACCAGTATTTTTACCACCATTTTTTATCAACCAATCTTGAATCTATTGGTTCTTCTTTATGATACCGTGGCCCTAAAGGACTTGGGGATAGCAATTATTCTTTTAACTGCTTCTATAAAACTGATTTTTTGGCCTCTTAGTAAAGCATCGATAAAATCTCAAAAAGCGCTGCAAGACATGCAGCCAAAAATAGAAGAGCTTAAAAAACAGTATGGTGACGATAAGGTTGGCTTGAGTCAGGCAACCATGAATATGTATAAAGAGAACAAAGTAAACCCGTTCTCTTCTTGTCTACCTTTGTTAATCCAACTTCCTTTCCTATTTTCGGTTTATAGGGTTTTTACCAACGGCCTAAATAATCGTTTGGATCTAGTTTATTCTTTTGTTCCTCGTCCAGAAACGATTAATATGGTTACTTTGGGATTATTAGACCTGTCTAAACCAAACATATATTTAGCGGTTATGGCGGGTTTAGCCCAGTTTTGGCAGGCAAAAATGATGGCCAGATCAAAGCCAGTGGTTAAGACGGATGGATCAAAAGATGAAAGCATGGCAGCGATTATGAATAAGCAGATGCTTTACTTCATGCCGGCAATCACTATTTTTATAGGCCTCTCTTTGCCGGGCGGACTAACTCTTTACTGGTTTGTGTTTACTCTTTTTACAGCTCTACAACAATTAATTACTTTTAGAAAAAAAGACGGACACAGTGATGGCGCTATTGAAGGAGAGATTGTAAAATAACCAACAAAAAAACACCTGATAATCTCAGGTGTTTTTTAATACTTTTTATTCAGACAACAATAGATTGATAATTGGGGCGACCTCAGTTGTTGATGTGGATGTCTCGTCTAAAACAGGGGGCGTTGTAGTGGCCTCTTTGCCCACCAAGCAGACTGCTTGCCAAGGAACGTAGTGTGAAGAAAATCTCCTAGTTTGAACCGGCGTTGTCGTTGACCCTTCGGGATAAATGACTGTGTAGTCGAAATAAGCATCCGCTCCGCTGTGTGCGCTTTCGGTACACTTTTTTTCACCAGGCGCAAGAGAATCTGTTTCAACTATTTTAGTTGGTGGCGGCTTAACAATATTATAAATAACTGGTTCGGTAGCCTCAGCTATACGCCCATCACTAACACCCCAAAAATCAAAATATAAATCATCACCACTGACTCTGGACTGAATAAGAATATAATTACCAGTATCGTTTAGAAAACGAAAATCTGGAGCCGGATCATAAATAGTAGCATCTGTACCAGCTGGCTCATAATAAGAAACGCGGTACGAGTGGTTTCTGCGCTCGGTAATAGGTAAACCAGAATCAATCGCCCCCCTAAACACCGTTGTGCCTACTTGGCACAACCCACCTCCGTACTCAGGTACAGTTTTATCACCCTTAATCACTAGCTCTGTTAAATATCCTGTTGTTCCATCTATTTCCCCCAAGGCTGCAAGCAAAGAAAACTCCTCGCCCGGCTTAATAAGCAATCCATGTAAAGACGCCGCCCCTACCCCGATATTGTGTCTACGATTTTTTGGTGAACCCGAAAACTTGGAATGACCGGTGCCGATTATTTCCTTAATTTGAAAATCACTGTCTTCGGTTAAGCTGGTTGGTAATATTTTTTCAGTAATAAGTTCAACAACATAATCATCTTCGTTAAATAAATTAGCAACAACCTCTGTGCTGGCAGGAATATTAAGACTGTACCCTGATTTACCTGTTTGCCAACTTGTGACCTTACCATCTTTTATTTCAAATCTTGGTAAAACAGCATCACGATTAATATCTTTAGCAACAACGTCTGTCAGAAAGGCAGATATTTTATCCTGATCTAGGATTAATTCTTTACTTGCAGATGATTTTTCAATTTTTATCCAAGTCGCTAGTTTCGCGGCTGATACTGGCCAGGTTTTTTTCCCATCTATTTCTGCGGCAGCCACCTCATCAATCTTTAAAGTAAGTGGCGCGGAATTAATAAGTTTAAGGGCCTCAGCCTCTCTTCCATTTAGATCATCGGTTTTTATTTCCGGTTCTACAATTTCTAACAAGACGTTAATTGTGGGATTTTCCAGGTTATCTAGGTTATTGTAAACAACACCTAAAAGACGGTCTGGTTCTATGCTTAACCCGTTTTTTTCGGGGTTTATGGTTAATTCAATACCTTTACTGCTATTATCCTTTACTGAAAAGAAGGAGTTTTCAGGTTTAACAACTAAATCCGAGTACTCGCTTAGTAGTCTGTCAGATAATTGTTTCTCCTGAATCGTATATATCGGCTTTATGTGGGTGACTTTTTTTGATAAAAAATGGTTTAAAAGATATTTAAAAAAAGTTCTGTCTTCAGGGGAACCATAAGCCACATCCACCATCTGATCTATTTCAAAGACCAGTAAGGGGTATGGAGCGGCTGAGTCGGGTGATAACGGCATAACAGGGACCGTGTAAATGTCGTCGTTATAAAAAAAGTTAAGCCCCTCAAAAGAAATTCTATCTACTCTAGTTTTGAGAATATTTTCTGCCTGATCTTTTGTAGTCCCGCCCAGATTAATGGTGCCGATCATTGTTCTTGGGTAAACAAGGGTTTTATAGTGGCTCGACCAATATAAATACAAGCCAAGCCAAAAAAGAGTTATCAAAATAACTAAGAAACCGACAGTAAATTTAACTGTCATCGACACACTATTCATATTAATAAGGCTTATTTTAGTCCTTAACCTTAATCTCTATTTGTTCTGTTGCTGTTTTGTGGAGAGTTATTGTTAACACCCCATTTTCCATCTCAGCATTTACTTTTTTTGTGTCTACTTCAGCTGGTAAAATAATAGAGCGTGAGAAGGGCCCCCAGTAGCACTCCCTATATAAATAAGACGCATCATCAATATTCTCCCCGCTAGTACGGTTGCCGCTAATTGTTAGCAAATCGTTGTGAAGAGAGATTTTTAAATTTTCCGGCTTTACTCCGGCGATAGTAGATTTAATAATAATTTTTTTATCAACCTGATAAACATCAATCGCTAATTGACCGTCTGTTTCTTGTTCTGCATCACTTAGCCACTCATTTATTCCTGAGTGATCTTCGTGAATCATAGAAACATTGGCATCGGAATTTTTAGAAAAAAACATATATTTTTATTTGTATATACAATAAATTTACCAATTTTTTCAACAAATGTAAAATGGTAATTAAAAATCCGCCTAGAAATGGCGGATTGTTAACGGTGGGGAGCCTGGTACGATTTAGGAACATGGCTCGTTAATAATAGTTATGTTGATATTATAGCTTTAGACAAATAAAAAAGCCAACTGTTGGTTGGCTATGTGAGTA
>CAYUEO010000024.1:0-10780 GCA_964443755.1 uncultured Gammaproteobacteria bacterium
ATGATAATAATGAAGATAGCGGTTTAGTTTTTCAAGAAGAAAAGGCCTCAGAGGAAGAGGCTGAAGAAGAGGAAGAAGAGCTTGATGGCATCCCGATTCCTCCGGATGATCAAAAGAAAATTAAAATAGCTACTGAGCTGGAGCTTAGTTCCGAAGAAGAAGATGAGGTTATTCAAGATGAGGATGAAATCTTAGAAGAGATTAGAGAAGAAAAAAAAGATAGTCAGAAAAAAGTGCCGTTTACAGATGATGATGAAATGTTTTTTGCAAAATAGATTTAAATAAAATTCCTCGCTTGAGCGGGGAGTTTTTGTAAGATTTACTTTTCTAATACGTCTTATATAAAATGAAGGATTATTTTAAGCAATCTAGCTTTTTAGCACAAGTAAATCAGGGCAATGAACAGGCATTTTTAGAGGTGTATGATTTTTATGTGTCTAAATTGCTTCGCCATATCTCTTATCGTCTTAGTTCTCGCGAGGCAGCTGAAGATATAACTCAACAGGTTTTTTATAAAACTTGGCAGTATTTGATGAAGGGGGATAAGATTGATAATATAAATGCTTTTCTGTATAGAATTGCTAATAATCTATTAGCTGATTATTATCGTAAATCTGAGCGGAATAATATTTCTTTGGATGATGATTTAGATAGTAATTTGGAAAGAAAAATAGCCACTGATCCGTCTTATTCTAATAGTATTGATCATGATTTGGCCACTGATCATGTTAAAGAAGCTCTTAAACAACTCAAAGAGTTTTATCGGCAGCTTATTATTTGGCGTTATTTTGATGATCTGTCTATTTTAGAGATTGCGAAAATTAGTGGTAAGCCGGCAAATTCTGTTTACGTTGGTCTCCATAGGGCTATGAAAGAACTCAAGAAACTTTTGGTTTAAAATATATGAAAAAAAATAAAATTATCCAATATTTTAGAAATTTACGCGGCCCGGTAGTTAATCAGGATTGGTTGGCCGAGGGACGAAATAATTTACAGAATTTTATTCAATCTAATTCTGTAAGAAATATCCCAAATGAACGTCATAGTAGGCAGTGGGTATTTCTTAATAAATTAATTTTAAAACCTATGCCAATAGCTATCTTCTCTATTATTGTCAGTCTAATCATGGGCGGCGGAATAGTTAACGCCTCGCAGAGCAGTTTGCCGAATAGCCCTCTTTACCCGATTAAATTAATGGTTGAAAACGTGCGAACCATTACTACTTCAGATGTAGCTCAAAAAGCTGAATTACAGACTGAACTAGCTAGCAAGCGTTTACAAGAAATTCAAATTATGCAGGATAAGGGACAGGCAACCCAAGAAATAGTCGCAAAAACTCTTAAGCAATATCAAGCTAATTTAGAACAGGCTCGAGTATATATAGCAAAAATTGATAGCGAAAATAATGCTTCACAGGTCCTAGACTCAGTTAATAATTTGGTGCAGGCTGTTGTAGTTCAGCGAGATGTTTTAGATAATATCAAAGAACAAACCCCGTCAGAATTCCAGTCATCAATTACTGATATCCAAGTTTCAGCTTTAGATAGATCGAACCAATCGCTAGATTTAATAAAAAATAGTGATCCAGCTATTCAAACTGAAAAAAATATTATTTCTGATGAGACAGATGCAATAAAAAAAATAGATATAGCAGGGAAGCCAGAAGATGTTGTTATATCCGGAGATGTTTTTATTGATAATAAAGATATTGATCTTCCCACGCTAATTAGTATTCCTAAAGAAACGAGTATTCCAAAAATAATTGATATTAATAAAGCGGGGCCTATCAGTGAAGCCGTGGCCATTAAAATTGCTGAACAGGCTGGTTTAGCCAAGGGAATCAATGAGTGGCAAACTAGTTTTTACTCACTTGATGGTAATATGGATAATTATGTTTGGTCAGTTTCTAATAGTCTCTCAGAATTTCACGGGGAAACAGTTATAATTAATGCTTATTCCGGACAAGTTGAAGATATTTTGTCTTATCAAAAAACTTATTAATATTGTTTCTTTAAGTATTTTACTTAATTTACTATAAAAGTTCCTAATCTACTGGGGACTTTTTAAATTAGTGGACTTTTTTTATCTACTTAATTTTGCTATAATGTCGAATATGTTAGATAAATTAAAAAAATTAGTTCCTCTAAGAATTTTTAGTTTTTTACAGCCAAGCTATCATTTTATTTTTAGTTGGTTGGCTTCTTTGGTTTATTGGTTTCCAAGCCGTCGTTTAATAGTAATTGGTGTTACCGGTACGACCGGAAAAACCTCTACCGTATATTTAACTGCAAAAATGCTACAAGCGGCTGGTTATAAAACTGGATTTACTTCTACAGCAATTTTTTCTGATGGTGAGAAGGAATGGCTGAATGATCGTAAAATGACTATGCCGGGTCGTTTTTTTATTCAGAAATTTCTGCGACGCATGGTCAAGAATCGTTGTCGTTATGCTATTGTGGAAACTACCTCGGAAGGAATAAAACAGTTTCGCCATCGTTTTATCAACTATGATGTCCTTTTGTTTACCTCTCTTTACCCGGAGCATATTGAATCACATGGTAGCTTTGATAAATATCGAGAGGCTAAGGGCAAGTTATTTGCTCATATTCGTTATGGTGCAATAAAATATGTTGACACCGATCACTTAGTGGTGCGCCCAAAAAATGCCATAAAAAAATTAGATTTAACTCGTATTCCTAAAACTATTATTGTTAATGGTGATGATGATAATGCTAATTATTTTTTGAATTTTTGGAGTGAAGCAAAATTGGTTTACTCTTTTAATTCTGAGACATCTCGTGAATTTTTTATGAAGCAACTAAATAGCGAGACTACGGTTAGTGATTTTACTTGTGTCAAAGGTTCAGACATTAATCTTAGCGCACGAGGAATTAGTTTTAAAATTAACGAACAGCCAATTAATTTACAGATTTTAGGAAAATTTAATGCTGCTAACGCCGCCGCCGCTTATGCGGTTGGATTAAATCAAGGTTTTTCAGTAGAGAGTATAAAGTTCGGAATAGAACAGGTTAAAAGTTTAGCTGGTAAACTCGAGAAAGTTGATGTTGGTCAAAATTTTACTGTTATGATTGATTATTCCTTTGAACCTAGAGCATTAGAAAAACTTTATGAAACTGTTCAGATAATACCCCATCAACGTATTTTACATGTCATTGGTTCCACGGGTGGCGGAAGGGACAAGTCCCGCCGGCCAGAACTAGGAATAATAGCTGCTAAAAATGCAGATATAGTGATTGTCACAAATGAAGATCCATACGATGAGGATCCGGCAGAAATTATTACTCAGGTAGCACATGGCGCCCAGCAGGCCGGAAAGACTCCTAACAATGATTTATTTAAAATAATGGATAGAGGTGAGGCTATAAAAATGGCTATAAATTTAGCTCAGCCTGGTGATTTAGTGCTTATTACCGGAAAGGGAGCTGAGCAGTATATTTGTGTTTCTGGTGGCAGTAAAATTCCTTGGGATGACAGAGAGGCCACTAGAGCAGCTCTTGTGGAAAAACTGCAAGTTGACAAGGGATAAGGTATGTACTATTATAGGTAGGCTGACACTTTTTTATTTTATCTAGAAAAGTGCTATATCAAAAAAGGACTTAATTGAAGAAATATTAGGCAAAAACTCAAACCGATTGGGGATGGGGATTTTTTTGTTAAGTTTATCCTAAATTTTTATTTTAAACAGATTAAATAAAACCACTACCGGCTTAAGATCGGTGGTGGAGGCTCTCTCTAAGTCATAAATCCAAAGTTCTATGTCTACTCGTAAATCTTTTTCCAAGCTCACCGAGGTCATGTCGATGCCCGACCTGATAGAGATCCAAACCGATTCATATAAATGGTTCCTAGCAGAAGGCTTGGCGGAGTTGTTTGATGAAATAAATCCGGTAACCGATTTTATCGGACGTGATTTAGAGTTATATTTTGAAGACTATTATCTTGACGAGCCAAAGTTCACCGAATTAGAGAGTCGCGAGAAAAATATTACTTATGAGGCGCCACTACGTGTGAAAACTAGGTTGGTGAATAAGAAAACCGGTCGCGCTTTAAATCAGGAAGTTTTTCTGGGAGATTTTCCGGTCATGACAGATAAAGGAACCTTTATCATCAATGGCATTGAACGTGTTATAGTTTCTCAACTTATCCGCTCCGCTGGAGTAATGTTTACGGCGGAATTTGTTAAAGGAAAAAAATGTTACGGTGCTAAGATTATTCCTAATCGAGGTGCCTGGCTTGAAATAGAAACAGACGCCAATAAAGTTATTTGGGTGCGTATTGATCGTAAACGTAAGGTAGCCGTAACTTCACTGTTGCGTGCTTTTGGATATTCTGAAGATGAAAGCATTATCGAACTTTTTAAAGATGTAGACTTAGTTAAGAATCCTGAAGAAAAAACCTTTATTCAAGCTACTATTGAAAAGGACGCCGCCAGAGATGAAGCTGAGGGTTTGCAGGAAGTATATCGTCGTATTCGTCCAGGAGATTTAGCTTCAGTTGATAACGCCAGACAGTTGATTCATTCCATGTTCTTTCGTTTTGACCGTTATGACTTCGGGCGCGTTGGTCGGTATAAACTTAATCGTCGTTTTAATCTTGATTTAACATCAACCAAAAAAGAAAATAGAATTTTACGTCGCGAGGATTTAGTAGAAATTATCAAAGAAGTTATTCGGATGAACATCACCAAGAAACCGGAAGATGATATTGATCATTTGGGTAATCGTCGTATTAGAGCGATTGGTGGCTTAGTCCAAAATCGTTTTAGGGTCGGCTTAGCTCGGATGGAAAGAATTATTAAAGATAGGATGTCTACTTCCGACTTAGTCGCTTTGACGCCTAACAAATTAATCAATGCCCGACCGGTTATTGGCGTGATCAGAGAATTTTTCATGTCATCTCAGTTGTCTCAGTTTATGGATCAAACCAATCCTTTAGCTGAACTCGAGCATAAGCGTCGTTTGTCTGCGATGGGACCGGGAGGATTAACCAGAGAGAGAGCTGGATTTGATGTGCGTGACGTACACACCACTCATTACGGACGTATTTGTCCTATTGCTACCCCAGAAGGACCTAATATTGGTTTAGTGGGTCATTTAGCCAGTTATTCTAGATTAAATAGTTATGGATTTTTAGAGACACCTTATCGAAAAGTTGTTCATGATAAGAAAGGAGCTCGAGCTACAGAGGAAATAGTTTATTTGGATGCCTTTGAAGAGGAAAAATACATTACTGTTGATGCGACGATTCCCATGGATAAGGATGGCTATATAATTGTAAATAGATTTCAAGTTCGTAAACACGGAGAGCCAGGTATAGAAGATGCTGATAAGATTGATTTCGTTGGTATAGCCGCTAATCAGATAATTTCTATAGCGACTTCCTTGATTCCTTTCATGGAACATAACGATGGTCAGCGCTCACTTATGGGCACGAACATGCAACGTCAGGCTGTTCCTCTTATCAAGGCAGAAGCACCAGTGGTTGGCACTGGTGTTGAAGAAAGAGCGGCGAGAGATAGCGGCCATGTGGTCATTGCTTCTGATGATGGGGTAATTGTTAAGGCTGAAGCTGGTCTCATAGAATTAAAAACCAAAAAAGGCCAAGTAATTAGTTACAATTTAAATAAGTTTTTGCGTTCGAATTCCTCTACCTGCATCAATCAGCATCCAGTTGTTGAAGTAGGAGAGAAGGTTAAGAAGGGACAGTTTTTATCTGATGGCCCATCTATTGATAACGGCGAATTATCCTTAGGGCGAAACGTTCTAGTCGCCTTTATGACTTGGGAAGGATATAACTATGAAGACGCGGTTATTATCTCTGAGCGCTTGGTTAAAGAAGATGTTTATTCTTCTATCCATATCGAAAACTATACTATTGATGTTCGTGATACCAAGCTTGGTCCGGAAGTTATCACTAATGATATTCCTAACATCAGTGAAGAGAAGCTGAAAAATCTTGATGAAGATGGAGTTATTCGGATTGGTGCCGAGGTGTCTAGTGGTGATATTTTAGTTGGTAAGATTACTCCAAAAGGAGAAACAACCTTATCAGCGGAAGAAAAACTTTTGCGAGCTATCTTCGGAGAAAAAGCAAAAGATGTCCGCGATTCTTCTCTATACTTAGAGCACGGTGAACACGGTAAGGTTGTTGATATTAAAATTTTTTCCCGTGAAGAAGGAGATAAATTATCGGCTGGAGTTTTGCAGTCTATCCAAGTAGCGGTAGCCAATCTTAGAAAAATTCAGGTCGGAGACAAGATGTCTGGTCGTCACGGAAACAAAGGCGTTATTTCTCAAGTGGTTCCGGTTGAAGACATGCCTTATTTAGCTGACGGCACATCTATTGATATTATTCTTTCTCCTCTTGGTATTATTTCTCGTATGAACCTTGGCCAGTTGTTAGAAACCCATTTGGGATTTGCGGCCAAGAAATTAGGTTATAGAGTAGCTAGCCCGGCACTTAACGGAATGACCGAAGAGCAAATTCGCAGCGAACTTCGTGATGCTGGATTACCTGAAGATGGTAAGGTTACTTTATATGACGGTAAAACGGGTGATGCTTATGATCACGCTATTACTGTTGGTTATAAATATCTCTTGAAGCTTAACCACATGGTGGAAGATAAAATTCATCAACGTTCAATTGGTCCGTACTCTTTAATAACTCAGCAGCCCTTGGGTGGCAAGGCACAATTTGGTGGCCAGAGATTTGGAGAAATGGAAGTTTGGGCTCTTGAGGGTTATGGCGCTGCCCATACCTTACAAGAAATGTTGACTATAAAATCTGATGATGTACCAGGAAGGTCCAAGGCTTATGAGTCAATTATCAAAGGCGAAGAGATTGAAAAGCTTAACGTTCCAGAATCTTTCAATGTTCTTATTAGAGAGCTTAAGGGCTTAGGTCTCAATATTGAATTATTAGATGGTGTAGGTAGAGATGCCTCTGAAGTTGTTTCAGAGATAGATGAAGAGTTGGAAAATGACGATAAACTTTTACTGGATAAGCCGGAGATTATTCCCGTTTTAGATGAAAATACAAAAGAAGACTAATTAGTGTTAGGCCAAGAATAACTTTGTAATTCGCATTAAAATCCTATGTTGAACCCTATAAAAACTAGTGACTTCGCCGCTTTACGCATTAAGCTGGCCAGTCCGGAGGAGATAATGTCCTGGTCTCACGGTGAAGTCATCCGTCCTGAGACAATAAATTATCGCACCCAGAAGCCAGAGAAGGACGGCTTATTCTGTGAGCGTATTTTTGGTCCAACTAAAGACTGGGAATGTTCTTGTGGTAAGTATAAAAAAATAAGATATAAAGGAATTGTTTGTGATAAGTGTGGTGTGGAAGTAACTCGCAGTGTTGTACGTAGAGAAAGATTGGGCCACATTAGCTTACAAGTTCCGGTTTCTCATATTTGGTTTTTAAGAGGTTTGTCGTCAAAGATAGGATTATTACTCAATTTAGGTATTCAATCTTTGGAGAAGGTAATTTACTATGCCAGCTTTATTGTTACTGATGTTGATGAAAATTTAAAAGAGGTAACATTGAACCAAGTTAAGGCTGAATATAAATCAAAACTCAAAAGTATTGATAATGAATTTAATGTTCAACTTAAGAAGGCAAAAAGTGACAACCCAGATGCCGACGAATCAAGTTCTGAAGTTAAGGAGTTAATAAAAGCTAAGGCGGAGAGGTTAGCGCGTTTAGAAGAAGATTTTGGCCAGGTACAAAAGGAACTGAAAGATCTTAAGCCTCTTCTGATTATGTCAGAACAGCAATATCAGAGCCTTAGTTTAAAATTTGGCCATATTTTTGAGGCCGCTATCGGAGCCGAAGCGATTCGCCAATTGTTAACAAAAATTGACCTCGAAGCTAGCATCACTCAACTGGAAGATAAATTAACTGAAGCGGTTGAATCAAAGAAAGAAAAATTAGTTAAGCGTTTGAAGTTACTGAAAAGTTTTCGTAATAATGATATTCGTCCGGAATGGATGATTATGACTGTCATGCCAGTTGTCCCTCCAGATCTTCGTCCTATGGTCGCTTTGGATGGGGGTCGGTTTGCGGCTTCTGATCTTAATGATCTTTATCGTCGTATCATTAATCGTAATAATCGCCTGAAACAACTTCTAGATCTTAATGCTCCTGAAGTTATTTGTCGTAACGAAAAAAGAATGTTGCAGGAAGCGGTTGATGCGCTTATTGATAACAGCGCTCGTCATACTAAAACTGTTACTGCCTCTACAGGTCAAAAGCGTCAGCTCAAATCTTTAGCTGATACGCTAAAAGGAAAACAGGGTCGCTTCCGTCAAAACTTACTTGGTAAACGTGTCGACTATTCTGGTCGTAGCGTTATCGTTGTTAATCCTAGACTCAATTTGGATCAGTGTGGTTTGCCAAAGATTATGGCTTTAGAGTTATTTAAGCCATTTATTATCTCACAGCTCATTAAACGTGAAATCGTCCATAATGTGCGCAGCGCTTCACGTTATATAGAAGCGGGACACGATGATGTTTGGGACATATTGGAAGAGATTATTACCGGTGCTTTTGTACTTTTGAATCGCGCCCCAACCCTTCACCGTCTTGGCATCCAGGCTTTCCGTCCGATTTTGATTGAAGGTAAGGCCATTCAGATTCATCCTTTGGTTTGCACAGCTTTTAACGCCGATTTTGACGGTGATCAAATGGCTGTCCATGTCCCATTAACAAAGGAAGCAAAGCATGAGGCTGAAACCTTGATGCTGTCTACTCATAATTTGTTAAAACCAGCTACTGGTGATCCTATTGTTGCACCAGCTCAAGATATTGTTTGGGGCACCTATTACATGACTCTTGTCGAGAAGGAATTTGAAACAAAGAAACATGAGGATCTGCACCACTTCTTTAGTCAAGATGAGGTCATGTTGGCTTACGAAACACGTCATATCGATTTGCATCAAGCAGTTATGGTGAGATATGGCAAAGAAAATATTAAGACTACTGCCGGCAGATTGATCTTCAACTCGCTATTACCAGAAAAACTCCGTTATCTAAATGAAGTTATTGGTAAGGGTAAGTTAAAAGATTTAATTAGAGAATGTCTTCGTATTTATGGCGAGGAAGAGACTGTTAAATTTATTGATAGTCTCAAAAATAGAAGCTTTGCCTTTATTACTAAGTCCGGTTTATCATGGGGCTTTGGTGATTTGCCAAGTTTGCCGGCTAAGGATGAATTGATCGAAGCTGCTAATCAGCGCGTTGATCAAATTAAAGAACAGTACGAGGATGGTTTACTGACTGAAAGTGAAAGATACGCCAAGGTTATAGAAGAATGGACCAACACTAAAGATAAAATTGCTGATATTTGTAAAAAAGGTTTGAGCGATATTTTACCGGTTTATTCGATGATTGATTCTGGGGCGCGTGGTTCTTGGGCTCAGCCGGTACAGATTTTGGGTATGAAGGGTCTAGTAACCTCACCTTCCGGTATGATTTTTGAATTGCCAGTTAAGGGAAACTTTAAAGAAGGATTTGGTGTTTTGGAATATTTTATTTCTACTCACGGTGTACGTAAGGGTTTGTCTGATACAGCGCTTCGTACCGCTAATGCTGGTTACTTAACTCGTCGTTTGGTTGACGTTTCTCAGGATATTATTATTTCCGATGATGATTGTGGTGACACGATTGGTCTTGATTTAGATTTAGAGACCAGCGAGAAGAGTGGAGAAGATTTCTACAAGCGTTTAGTGGGAAGGTATGTAGCTCAAGATATTAAAGATCCGAAGGGTAAAGTAGTAGCTTCGGCTGGAGACATGCTAGATGAAGAAATGATTAGTCTCTTAAAGACTAAAAATGTCACTGAAGCTAATGTTAGATCTGTGTTGAGTTGTAAGATGCATAAAGGAATTTGTGCTAAGTGTTATGGCTGGGATTTGGCTTATAACAAAGAAGTTAAAATGGGCTCAACAGTGGGTATTATTGCCGCCCAATCTATTGGTGAACCAGGCACTCAGTTAACCTTAAGAACTTTCCATGCTGGAGGAGTTGCTGGACAAGATGATATTACTCAGGGATTGCCACGTGTGGAAGAAATATTTGAAGCTAGAAGTCCAAAGAAGAAAGCTTTGATGTCCGACGTAGCTGGTGAAGTGAAGATAGAGTTTGCACAGAAAATTATTAAAGATCAAGATGGAAATGACATCACAGTAAACAACCCCCAGACTAAGATCTTAAGAATATTCTATAAAGGAGAGGATCACGACAAGTATTACTTCTCAGAAAAGATAAACGAGCTTAAATTAGCTGGTGGTTTAACCGCTAAGGATGTTAAAAAATTAGAATTAAAAGTCTTAGTAAAAGACGGTCAAGAAATAGTCAAAGATACAAGTTTATTTAAGGTAGGGTCAGAGGTTGTTAAATCAAGTTCAGCTGGAGTTATTTCTGCTACCGATAAGTATGTAGCAGTTGCTAAGCAAGTTGAAAAAGTTAAAGAGTTTCCGATACTCAAGGGAACTATGCTTATGGTTAAAGATGGTGAGAAAATTGAACGCGGAACACAGCTGACTGAGGGTAGCTTAGACTTACGAGAGCTGTATAAGCTTAAAGGCAGACTGGAAACTCAGAAGTATATTATTCAGGAAATTCAGTATGTATATTCTTCTCAGGGACAGCCTCTTAATGATAAGCACGTAGAAATTGTGGCGCGTCAGATGTTCTCTCGCTATCTGGTTAAGGAAGCCGGAGATACTAATCTGTTGCCGGGAGAGACTATCGAGGA
>CAYUEO010000025.1:0-10573 GCA_964443755.1 uncultured Gammaproteobacteria bacterium
TAATGATAAAAAGAATGCTATTTTAGAAATCCGCGCTGGCACTGGAGGAGATGAAGCAGCTTTATTTGCCGGAGATCTGTTTCGTATGTACTCGAGATTTTGTGAACGAAGAGGTTGGAAACTAGAACTGATCGACTCCAGTATTATTGGTATTGGTGGTTTTAAGGAAGTAATCTTCTCAGTTAAAGGCGAGGGGGCTTATGGTCTTCTCAAGTTTGAAGCCGGTACTCACCGGGTCCAGCGTGTGCCAGAAACCGAAAAACAAGGCCGAGTTCACACCTCAACTGCGACTGTTGTTGTCTTACCGGAAGCGGAAGAAGTTGATATCGAGGTTAAGATGAGTGATATCCGTATCGATACTTTTCGTTCCAGTGGTCCCGGTGGCCAAAGCGTTAACACTACTTATTCCGCTATTCGCGTACTCCACGTACCGACTGGGATAATTGTTAGTTGCCAAGACCAAAAATCACAACATCAAAACAAAGAAAAGGCCCTGCAAGTGTTACGCTCTCGTCGTTTAGCGCGCCAAGAAGAAGAGCGCCGCCAAGCCGAATCTAGCGCTAGACAAATTCAAGTCGGTGGTGGTGATAGAGCTGATAAAATTAGAACCTATAACTACCCTCAAGACAGAGTGACTGATCATCGAATTAATATTTCTTGGCATAGTTTACCACGTCTGATGGACGGAGAAATTGCCGAAATTGTCGAAGCTCTTAAAAAGGCCTCAAAAGCTGAGCAAGTTGGATAATTAAGCATAAATAGATGTCAGCAAAAATTGTAGTAAAAAATGTTTTCGACATTCTAAAATTAAGTTCCCTGCCAAAACATGAAGCTTATTTAATTTTATCAAGCATCCTAAATAAACCGGTTGAGTATCTTTTGGCTCATCCGGAATTAAATCTGCCTCTTCGCGTATTTAATAAATTTGCTCTTTGGGAAAAAAAACGTCTAGCTGGCTGGCCAGTTGCTTACTTAATTGGAAAAAAAGAGTTTTATGGTTACGATTTTCAAGTCAGTCCAGCCGTTTTAATTCCTCGACCGGAAACTGAGATGATTATTGATTTAGTCACAGATAACTGGGAAAAAGAGTCTTATGATCAGATTATTGATATTGGGACTGGCTCAGGAGCCATAGTTATTTCCCTGGCTAAAGAATTAAAGCGCCTCTTCCCCTCTAAATTTAAAAAAATTAAATTCAGCGCCGCTGATATTTCCACTAGAGCCATATCTGTAGCTAAAAAAAACGCTGATTTAAACAAAATTTCTGCTTATATTAATTTTAAACGCGGACACTTGCTTGCGCCTTTTTTATCAGACTTAAAAAAATCTAAAAAAATAAATTTACTAATTACCGCTAACCTTCCCTACCTAACCCCAAAACAAATTGTTGCATCACCATCTATTCAAAAAGAACCTAAGCTAGCTTTAGACGGTGGACGAGATGGACTTGATTTATATCGCCAGTTATTTCAACAAATATCAAAAATACCCTCAGCTGTATCTTTAACTGTAATTATAGAAATTGATCCTATACAAAGTCAGGCGGTAGTTAAATTATGCAAGCAAAAACTTAAAACTAAATCTGCTCAGATATTACCTGATCTAACAGGAAAAAATCGTTTTGCCATCATCTCATAACAAAAAACTCCGGTCTTAAACCGGAGTTTTTTATTTTCATGAAATCTACAATTATTTCTTTTCTTCTTTTTTCTCTTCGCCTGCTTTTTCTTCCTCTACTTTAGGCGCTTCTCCAGTTGCTCCAGAGGCCACCGGCTCTGGCTCAGCCTCTACCTTAGGCTCACGAACTGCCGCAATCATTTCGTTAGTATCGCTAACCAATTCTAAGCCTTTAGGTATAACCAGGTCATTTTGTCTAATAGCATCATCGAAGGTATTTAAGACAGAAATGTCTACATCGATATGATCTACCAAATCTCCAGGTAAACATTCTACCTCAATAGCATCCATATCCTTAATAAGGGTTCCGCCCAACTCCTTAATAGCCTTAGCTTCACCAATAAAGTGCAGTGGGATTTCGGCTTTAATCTTTTCGCTCATATTAACCTGATAAAAATCAACGTGAGTGACAAAGTTTTTAAGAACATCGCGCTGGATCTCCTTAATTAAAACCTTAACACCTCCTTGACCAAAATCAAGTTCAATAAGATTAGATTCTCCAGATGTCCTAAACACTTTTTCAAATTCCCCTCTCGTTAACTTAAGGCTTTGGGTTTCTACTCCCTTACCATAAATAACCGCCGGAATCTGATCCTGGCCGTATTTTTCGTCTTTGGCACGCAACTGGGCCGACAATTTAATATCCATAGCTTCAGAATTAATTTGTTTTAATAACTTATCTTCGACTTAATAATAATATTTTCTAACATTCCTACTAGTATTAGTAGCGAAACTAAGGAGCTACCACCGTAACTAACAAAAGGCAGAGGTAAACCGACTACCGGCATAATCCCCAGGTTCATACCAATATTAATAAACATTTGAATAAAAATCAAGCCTGCCGCCCCAATGATGAAATATATGCCAAAATCATTGTTAATTTTGCCCAGTATTCTAAAACAACGCCAGAAAAAAATACCATAAAAACCTAAGACCAATAAAACTCCTAAAAAGCCTAATTCTTCCGCAATAACTGCAAAAATAAAGTCTGTTTGAGCCTCTGGGAGAAATTTTAACTGTGACTGAGAGCCAAAACCGACCCCCTTGCCTGTTAGCCCGCCCGATCCAACGGCAATAATCGCTTGAGATATGTTATATCCGGATTCTTGTGAATTAGAACCGGGCACAACAAAATTCATAATACGTTCTTTCTGATAATCTTTAAATAAGAAAAACCAAGCCACGGTCATTACCATTATGCCGGTCACACCGACTATTAAATAATATTTCTTATCAAATCCGGCTGCAATAATTAAAATAAACCAGATAGCTGCTAACATCAAAGCCGAACCAAAATCCGGCTGAAGTAAAACTAAGCTAAATAACAAAAGAGCGCTCAGGGCAGATAATATAAAATGTTTAGTGGTCTTAACACTGGTGGCTAGATGAGAAAAATAGGCGGATAAAAAAAGAATAAATATTATTTTAACAAATTCAACCGGCTGTAAATTAAAACCTAAAAGAGAAAACCAACCTTTTGTGCCACGAATAGTGACGCCAAACAGCAGTACGCCAGCCAGAGTTAAGCCGGCTAAACCGTATAAATACTTACTAAAACTTCTCAAGGAATACGAGTCAATAAAGGTAAATACGAACAAGATCATAAACCCTACCCCAGCAAACAACAACTGCTTCTTAAAATTAAGCAAATCGACAGAACCCTGCCCTAAAGCCACGCTATATATTTCAACTAAACCAAAAACCACCAGCATAAATACAGCTGCAAACAATATCCAGTCAAAATTTTTCAAGTATAACTTGAGACGATTAAGCATAATTACCGATTAACCTCTCCTTGATACAAGAGATAGACACTATCATTCATAATATTAATACTCGGTTTTATTTCCGTTCTATTTACTCCGGACAAGTTACCCGGCCAACTTAAATTAACCTGTCTTGTCTCTCCTGGTAAAAAATTATTCAATAGCACTCGATTAATACCCTGTAGCGCTGTTCCCCGATAAAAAAGCAAATCTATCTGGGCCTCGTAATAACCATACGCAGTCTGATTAGTGAGTGAGAAGCTGATATTATTCATACTAATCTTTTCAGATAAATTACTTCTATCTCCCGGGACAAACTCTAAATCTGAGACCTCAAAATTTAATCGATCATTTGAGAAGTCCTCAAAATTACCAACTTTTCTAAGATCTATGCGGCGCCAAAAAACCTCCGACAGATTAAAGGATATTTCACCAGACTGATTAGAAATATCAAGACCCAGAGCACTGACATACTTTTCTTCCAGCGGCATAATAAACCCAGCCGCACATACTATATTATTTTGAGCTTGCTGAAAACAATAGTTAAACGTGGCCATAAACTTCTCGTTTGGATTCTGAATCAAGACTGCTACATCAGTTTTATCAGACGACTGAAAAATAAATGGCTGCCCCACTATCAAGTCATCGGTTACTTTACGTGGCGAGCTGACAAAGCTATCTACCAAAGACTGATCGTTAGGATCGCCGGCTAAAAAATAAATAATGTAATTATAAGTTGAATAAATAAAGAAAAAAACCGAGATGCCAATTAAGATAAGAGTGATAAGTTTGATAAAGAATTGTCTTTTTTGAGACAACCAAAGCCCGAATTTCATTTCTCGCAGACTAACTCCGCCATCATCAAAATTCTTCAGATCTATATCTTTATTTAAATTTCCGTTTTTTGACATATTTGTGTTATAATTATTTATATCCTAACACATAATATCCAAAATATAAACATTTCTCACTATGAATAAAATTTCTATTCCTCTGAGCGTTCCTCGATCAAAAGCCGAGGAATTTAGAAAAAATTATTTAGCTCTAACCAATAAACATGATCGGCTTTTCTTAATTGCCGGTGATCAAAAGGTGGAACATCTTAATGCCGATTTTTTTGGACCAGGAATAGACCCTGAAGACGCCGAGCCGGAGCACCTATTTAAGATAGCTCAGGCTGCCCCAGGTAGCGCACTGGCAGTGCCCCTGGGTCTTATTTCTCAATATGGTCGTGACTATCCTGAGGTTAATTATATTGTCAAAATAAATGGCAAAACTAATCTTGGCGATAACGAAGCTAAGGATTCTCATCGTCTTTTTTGGACAGTGGAGGATGTAATTAAATTAAAAAAACAAAGCGGCTTAAAAATAGCTGCCATCGGATATACTGTATACTTGGGAGGAAAATATGAATCGCAGATGCTCTCAGAGGTTGCTCAAGCTATTTGGTCTGCTCATCAGAACGGTTTATTAGCTGTTATTTGGATGTACCCTAGAGGTAAAGGTGTTAAAGAAGAGGACGTACATACTATAGCCGGAGGGGCTGGCGTAGCTTCTTCCTTAGATGCTGATTTTGTAAAAATCAAATATCCCACTGACGCAAAAAATGCTGATAAAGCAGCTACTAGTTTTCAAGAAGCAGTAAAGGCCGCTGGTCGCACTAAGGTTGTCTGTGTTGGTGGCAATCGTCGTCCCGTTAAAGATATTATCTCTGAACTGTCCAAGCAGATAAAAATAAGCGGTACTTCTGGAATAGCTATGGGTCGGAACCTCCATCAACGTAGCTTAAAAGATGCTACTCGATTAGCAGCGGCTATCAGCGCGGTTCTTTGGAATAACGCCAGTGCGGCGGCGGCTATTAAAATTTATAATTCTAAAGAAAAAACAATAACTAAAAAATCTAAAAAAAGTTCTCGCTTTCTTGGTATCTTCTAAAACAAAAAACTAGTAAAACAAAAAACCGTCCCGCAAATTAATATGGGGCGGTTTTTTAATTTCTCAAAACTATTTAATTTTTATTAATTTCTATCTTGATTCTGTCTGCTAAGCTAGGAGCTTTTTTTATAAAAGATGGGGAAAAATTAAGCTTATATTCTTTAACTTCCGGACGATCCATCAAGTAGTTACCTATCTGATCAGCAGACAAATTTACTAATTGTCGAGAGTCGATGATGGTTGAGTCTTTCTGCAAAATCATAGTACCTGTAAAAGAGGCTTTAATCGTCGCTGTACCATTTTCTTTGTCATAATTTTCTAAAGTATAGTAAACCTGGTCTGCTTGAAAATCAGCTAATTCTTTGCCACTGGGGATTATCAAATTAAGTTTAGCTTGGGCTAGGTCAACTGCCTTCTGTTTGTCAAAGGAAACTGCAACTATCCGACCAGTAGCTTGAGCTGTAAAACTATCTTTCTGCTCACTGATTTTAGCATCAATAGTAACACTCGGCGCCCCTTCGGCCTGATAAAGCCAATTATCTCCTAAAGACGCTTGAGCCTGAGCCTTAGCTTCCTCTAAAAGACGTTCATTTATATCTTTAGCAGCAAATTCTAAATCACTAGCATTAACATGCTTTTTGACCTTTTTTGTAAATACAAAAGGTTCATCACTCTTAGCATAAATTTTATCCTGCAAGCCAGCCCAAAGACCCGGAATAGTAAAACTAGTCGGACCGACGGCCATATCTGCTGACGGCTTATCAGCATAAACAGCTACTTTAACTTCAGAGCCGGCTGGTACATTAACCGCTTCCTCTATCCTAAATAATTTACCATCAGAGGTTAGAAGGCGGGTTGTGGCCACTAAAGCCTGGCTCTTAGAATAATTATTGATTATTGTAACTTCACCGGTAACGTCATCGCCCAAAAAGGTTTCACCTGTGGCGGGATATTCATGAGAAACACTTACTTCAACAATCTTAATCGTTCCAGGAATATCTTCTCGAGGATCTAAAGAAGAAATAACTTCTTCGCCCTGCAAAGCGATTTCATTCTGCTCCACTACTTCGCCTTGATCTTGCTCAGTTTCTAAGACCGGGCTTGAAGTAGCTGCGGCGCCAGATACTTTAAGAAGTAAATTATTACTTATGCTTTCACCTTTTAAGCTTAAGGTCACTGTGAGCTGTGAATAGGAAAAATAAAAGACAGCGGCGGCAATAAGTACGACTAGTAAAACATATTTAATAACATGTCGCCTATATAAACCCACTCGTCTACCTGGGGTGTCTGATTTGGTTTCTGTTTTTTTCTTACTTTCTGGCGCAGGTTTTTTTATTTCTGAGGCTAGTTTTGAATAAAACTTCTTCTGTTGATCTATCTCTTCCAAGCTGACCTTATCAGCTTGTTTATAATTTTCGGTAGAAAAATTTTCTAAAGGCTCGTCTTCAATAACATCAACCAAAATAGCCTTAACTTTTTTGGGCGACTTAACAGTTTTAGGGGCAGACTTCTTGGTCGCACGCGGTTTTTTGACAACGGCAGAAGAAGAAGTGGATTTTATTTTTGGCATAGCCAGAAGAAATTTAGAAAAAATTAAGAAGATAGTTCTAAGACTTTTAGATTATAGCAAATTAAAAGTGAGTAGACAATTATTACTCTGCTATCTTGATACTGCTTGCAAAAGAATCTTGCAGTTGTGTTCTTAAACTGTCATTATTGGCTACGCGATAGGGAGTTTTTAATATCTTCATCTTGCCGTTTTGGGTAACTCTCAAGCGCACTTCGTCTTCACCTGGATGATTAGACAATATTTCTTGTAAGGCAGCTGACTCAGTGGCACCGAACCCTGCCGCCAGTGTTAAGCGCAAGGCGCTCGGGGATGGTTTCTCTGTAACAACGGGTAGTTTTTTTTCTGGCTCTTTCTTAACTGGAGCAGTTGCAACCACTGATGGTTGAGAGGTTGAATTTTTTCGAAAACCGTTTCTAAAATTATTGGGAGCGGGTTGTTGACGCAAGGCGATTTTAAAAGCATCAATCGACTTAACGGGCTCTAGAGGATCTAGGGCGGCTGCAAAATTAACTATTACTTTTGTCTCCTGATCTTTCTCAGATAATTTACCATCGATAATTAATGGCTTACCCGGGAGCCATAATTCCGGATCTTTCTGTAGTGTCCGAGGAAACACTAAACACTCTACTGTATTTACTGCGTCTTCAATTTTTACAAACAACATCGACTCCCCTTTTCTAGTCAAAATTTTCTTGGCACTGGTAACAATACCAGCTGTAATTACCCGATCATCACCTTTAGTACTGGTTAGCTCGGCTAGTGAACGGGCATAGCCTTTTAAATATGGTCGAAAGACATTATAAGGATGAGCGCTAACATATAGCCCTAATAATTCTTTTTCCCAAGTTAACTTCTCACTAGACTCGGCCGGAGCCGCAGGAGCTAAAGTCATGCGCGGAGCTGATGACATCGGCAAATCAGCAAATAGACTGCTCTGTTTACTATCTTTAATACGCGCTAATTCTTTACTGAGCTCTAAGAGGCGCTCCGTATTGGCTAATAACTGCCCGCGCTCACCAAAACTATCCATAGCGCCACTTTTTATCAAACTCTCTAAAGATTTTTTATTTAAATCCCTGTCAGTAATTCTTTCTAATAGATCAAAAATATCTTTAAATCGTCCGTTAGCTTTCCGCTCTCTTATAATTTCGTCAACAATATGTTCTCCTACATTTTTAATAGCTTTTAAGCCAAAACGAATTTTCTTTGATTGTGCTGATTTTTTTTCTGGGGCCACGACAGTAAAAGAGGCAAAAGATTCATTAATATCAGGCGGCATAATCTTGAGACCCATATTACGACACTCTTCTATTTCTACAGCTACTCTATCCGTATCTCCTTGATCAGAGGTCAAAAGGGCGGCCATAAATTCAGTTGGCCAACGAGATTTAAGATAGGCGGTTTGATAGCCAATAAGAGCGTAACAAGCGGCGTGACTACGATTAAAACCATAGCCCGCAAACGGCTCGATAAAGGAAAAAATCTTTTCGGCCAACTCTTTATAAACTCCGTTCTTAACACAACCATCAACAAACTTATCCTTCTGCTCAGCTAGAAGAGAAACTATTTTCTTTCCCATCGCTTTACGAAGCACATCAGCCTGACCCATGGTAAAGCCCGCTAAATCACGCGCTATTTGCATGACCTGTTCCTGATAAATAGCTACGCCGTATGTTTTCGCTAGAATCGGAGCTAATTTAGGATGCAAATAAACCACTTTCTTGCGACCATGCTTACCGGAGATATAATCCGGAATCCACTCCATCGGACCCGGACGATACAAAGCCACCATAGCAATAATATCCTCAAACTCTGTCGGCTTAAGTTCACGCAAATATCTTTTCATACCCGAGGACTCGAATTGAAAGACGCCAGTTGTTTCACCGTCTTGAAAAAGTTTATAAGCAGTCGGATCGTCCAAGGGAATCTTATCTATGTCAATTTCTAGGCCTTGAGTTTTAGCAATAATACCTAAAGCCGACTCAATAATCGTTAAATTTTTAAGACCTAAAAAGTCCATTTTTAATAAGCCTAAGTCTTCAATCGGATGTAAGGAGTATTGCGAAACAATGGTTTTATCGGATGAGGAGGCATACTGAACCGGAACGTATTCGGTTAAAGGCTCTTTAGTAATTAAAACCCCACAAGCATGCGTAGAAGTGTGTCGGGAGACACCCTCTAGTTTCTTAGCATAATCTAAAATTTGTCGGGCAGCAGGATCGTTAGCATACATCTCCCGAATTTCTGGGACTGTCTTTAAAGCCTCGTCTAATTTAGTAAACATCGGAATGCTTTTTGATATACGATCACAGAATTCATAAGGAGCATCCAGTACTCGACCAACATCTCTCACTGCCGCTCGAGCGGCCATAGTTCCAAAGGTAATAATCTGAGCAACATGGTCATGACCATATTTTTCACCAACATAATTTAAAACCTCGCCCCGTCTCGCATCAGCAAAATCCATATCAATATCAGGCATGGAGATACGTTCCGGATTCAAGAAACGCTCAAAAACCAAATCATATTTCAGAGGATCAATATTAGTAATGCCGGTTAAATAACAGACTAAGGATCCGGCGGCACTACCGCGACCTGGCCCTACCACAATTTTATTATCCCTAGCCCATTTGATAAAATCCGCCACGATCAAAAAATAAGACGGCCAACCCATCTTAGCTATCACCGATAGCTCGTAGTCCATGCGCTCAATAATAACTTTTTTTTCTTCCTGACTCGGATTAGGAAATCTTTTATCTATTCCCCTCTCACACCATTGGCGCAAATAAGTATTTCCGTCATAGCCCGAGGGCACCTCAAAATGAGGCAATTGGATATTTCCCAGCTCTAACTCAACGTTGCACATTTCGGCAATTTTCAAAGTATTGGCAATCGCTTCCGGCACATCTTTAAAAGCAGCGATCATTTCCTTGTTAGAGCGCACCGAGTAATCACCAGAACCGAGCATCTTCATGCGATCGGTATCGGTCAACTTTTTTTTATTTTGCAAACAAAGTAAAATATCTTGCGCCTCAGCATCTTCTTTATGCAAATAATGGTTATCATTTGTCGCTACCAGCGGTACATCTAACTCTTTGGCTAATTTAATTAGGGCCTCGTTAACTCGAGCCTGACCAACTAACTCCGGATGATCTTGTAGTTCTAAATAAAAATTTCCCGCCCCAAATAAATCACGGTACTCGATAATTCTTTTTTTTGCTTCACTCAAGCGATCCGAAGAAATTAAGCGAGGCACTTCTCCGCCCAAACAAGCCGAGGTAGCAATTAAGCCATCATGGTATTTCTCCAGTAACTCCCAGTCGATACGCGGCTTATAATAAAAGCCCTCCAGATGCGCGGCTGAGACTAGCTTAATTAAATTTTTATAACCGGTCAGGTTTTTAGCTAACAAGACTAAATGCGAAGACCGAGCATCCTCACGGGTATTCTTATCGTGCCTGGAACCAGATGCTAAATAAGCCTCGACACCGATAATCGGTTTAATACCAGCTTTTTTAGCTTTTTGATAAAACTCTATCACCCCATACATAGATCCATGATCTGTAAGAGCGACAGCCGGTGAGCCCTGTTCTTTAGCATCAGCCACCAATTCATCAATTTTGGT
>CAYUEO010000026.1:0-10464 GCA_964443755.1 uncultured Gammaproteobacteria bacterium
CCAAAAAACTTTCAATAACCTAATAAACGGGATCTTGAGATTTTCAACTGCCAGCTTTTTACTCTTTATTTGCCAAACATAGTCAGCCACATATTTTTCTAGTTTGAATTTGCTTAAAATAAAACCGCCCATCATGCCCAGTAAAACGGCTGATACTACATATATAATAGTAATTTTCCAACCAAACAGGCCAATAAACAGAACCACTGCCACCTGATTAACCAAAGGCGAAACAGTTAGAAATGATAAGGTTACGCCCAGGGGTATTCCGGCTTCCAGAAAACCGATAAATAGCGGGATTGATGAACAAGAACAAAACGGAGTTATGGTGCCAAAAATGGCGGCCAAAAAATAATCAAAGCCATACCACTTTCTCGAAGCTAAAAAATCTCGTAATTTTTCAATCGGCAAATAATGACGCAAAATGGCCATTAAATAATTGATCACTAACAACAGGAGCAATATTTTCAAAGAGTCGTAAATGAAAAAATTTACGGCGTCTCCTAAATGAGAGCCTTTAATTAGATTAAACAGGTTATAAGCGACTTGATCGGCAATATATTGTAAAGGATAAAAAATGTCCATACTAATTTAACAGCTGCCACCACAAGAACAGCCACCAGTTGAAGAGCTGGAAATTGCTTGATCACAAGAAGAAATAATTTCTTTAATTTTATCTAAGCTAGGTACCTGCCCTGCTAACACTGCCTTACCATTAACTATTAAAACTGGGCTAGACATTAAACCAACTTCAATAATCCTCTTAATATCATTAGCATACCCAACCTCAATATTAAGCCCTAACTGTTTAACTGCTTCTATAGTTCTTTGATGAAGTTCGTGACAGCTTGGACAATCTGAACCGAGCACTTCGATTTGTTTAATCTGATTCATAATTTTTTAAAAAACTAGCTAATAAATGATTATATTTTTTAAAGGTTTTTTTGTTAATAGAATAATAATTTCTTTTCCAGTCTTTCCTGACCTGAATCAGGTCTAAATCGAGTAATATTTTTAAATGGCTGGAAACTAAATTTTGAGACATATTCAAATTTGGATGAATCTCACAAACACATTTTTCCCCTTCTTTAAGTAGACACAAAATCCTCAAACGGTTATCGTCGCCAATTACCCTGAGAAACTTAGCCAAATTAGAGTATCCCTTAGTTAGCTGCTTATTAGAACAACATTTAGCTTTCATACAATATTATTATCAATTTATATTGATATGATAAACCTGTTTAGGCGCTAAGTCAAACTGTAGCCAAAAATAATTATTATCAGTATAATCTAAAGTATATGTATCTTACTCAACCTGTTAAAAGAGAGGTAAAAGTGGAATGCCCGGTGGCTTGTGAACAACCAATCCATATTTATTTTAATTTTTTAGGAGCTATCTTCGGTTTAGCCTGTCTAATCCTATTTCTAATTAAAATAAAAAAGTTTTCTCATGTCCGCTCTAATAAGAAAAAAATAATTGCCACTATTTTATCTATCTCTTCCCTATCGTTTCTTATTTTATTTATTCTTTACTTCATTAAAGTAGAATATAAACCGGCTGCTGCTACCTGTCCGACTAATGGCGCCTTTGTAAGCGGAACTCTCTGGCCCGACCCCTTTCAACCTATCTACTCATCTCGCCCCTAATCTTTGAATTAATTATGAAAAAAAGAAAAAAAATTGGCTTAGCCTTGGGGTCAGGGGCCTACCGCGGCTTCGCTCATATTGGTGTGCTTAGAGTTCTGCAAAAACATGGCATACAAATAGACTACATGAGTGGATCAAGTATCGGCGCTTGGGTGGCGGCTTACTTTGCTATGTTTAGAAATACTGACCAGCTTGAGCTTGATCTAATAAATAACCGTCAAGAAAATTTATCTTTATTATTTGATCTAAATTGGAGCGGGGGATTTATCGGTGGTAGTAAGTTTGTAAAATATCTGGAAAAACGTCTCCAAGGATATGATTTTTCAGACCTGCAAATACCTCTTAAGATTGTGGCTACCGATCTAGCTACTGCACACCCTTATGTTTTTTCAAAGGGCAGCATTGCCACAGCTGTTAGGGCTAGCACATCCGTGCCAGTTCTTTTTAAGCCGCTCGAATACGACAATTGCCTTTTAGTTGACGGAGGAATGTCTGATCCGGTCCCCTGTGATCTAGTTAGGGGTATGGGGGCGGATATAGTTATTGGAGTTAACTTATATCACGAGAATGAATTTAAAAAAAACAAGCTAGGCTTGTCGCAAGTTGTAGTACGTAGTTCGGTGGTTATGCTTCATAACTTGGCTAAATATTCATTAGTCAACGCAGATATTACGGTGTCGCCTGATCTGTCCCATATTGGAGTGCACAGCAGTATCTCAAAATATTTTACCAGAAAAGTAGCCGAGGAAATGATCTCCATCGGCGAAGCCTCAGCTGAAGCAGCGATTCCTGAGCTTAAGAGGCTTTTAAAGTAAAATCAAATAAATTTCTCCAAATAAGCATCTTGATTTATAGGGCTTGTCAATCAAATAATCATTTGTTATTATCCTTTTGTAAGTATGCGCCTATAGCTCAGTTGGTAGAGCAACAGCCTTTTAAGCTGATGGTCCCAGGTTCGAGCCCTGGTGGGCGCACTTTGTTATGGTCGCTATAAGCGGCCTTTGCCGACTTAGCTCAGTTGGTTAGAGCAGTAGTTTTGTAAACTACAGGTCGTCGGTTCGAATCCGACAGTCGGCTCCAATAAAACCGCTTAAAAAGCGGTTTTTTTATAGACCTGGGCATAAACTGCAGATATCCTGTGCTTGAAAAATCAATCATAATTGGCTAAGATAAAAAAGCTAAATGATACACCTAAAAATAACGAGTATGGCTACTAACGAACAGAATTTAATTGCCAAAATACCGCCTCATAGCCAAGAAGCGGAAGAGTCTCTGCTCGGCTCCCTATTGATTGATAAGGACGCTATTATTAAGGTGGCAGATATTATCATGCCCCAAGACTTCTACAAAGACGCCCATAAAACTATTTTTGATACAATAAAAGAACTGTATTCCAGCCAACAACCCTTAGATATAGTTACTCTATCAAATAGACTTGATGAAAAAAAACAATTGACTACTATTGGCGGGCGTAGTTATCTGGCTTATTTAACTGGTACAGTAGCAACGTCCGGCAATATCACAAATTACGCCAACATCATTCAACGCAAGGCGACTTTGCGTCGCTTACAACAAGCGGCAGCGGAAATATCTAACCTTAGTTTTGATCAAGAAAAAGACATTGATGAAATTTTGGATGAAACAGAAAAAAAAGTGTTTGGCGTTTCTCGAAAATATCTAAAAAATGCTTTTTTACCGATTGATAATCTGCTCGCCGAAGCTTTTGATCGTATTGATGAGCTTCATAAACATAGTGGAAAATTAAGAGGCTTATCAACAGGCTTCTCTGACCTGGACCATCTCCTGGCCGGACTGCAGAAATCTGATTTAATAATTTTGGCTGCTCGCCCCTCGGTCGGAAAAACTTCTTTTGCCCTAGATATTGCTCGTCAGGCAGCCATTAAAAGTAAGGAAGGAGTTGGCATCTTTTCCTTGGAAATGAGTAAAGAACAGCTTGTAGATCGTATGCTTTGTGCTCAAGCTAACGTTAGTCTATGGAAAATGCGTACCGGTAACTTATCCGACAAAGACAATGATAATGATTTTGCTCGCATCGGTGAAGCTATGGGCAAGTTAGCTGAAGCGCCAATTTATATTGATGATTCCGGTTCCCTCTCAATTATGGAGATTCGCGCTAAGGCTAGGCGTCTACAGATGGAAAAAGGACTGGGCCTGATTATTATTGATTATTTGCAGCTCATGGAAGGACGTGGAAAATATGGAGACAATCGTGTCCAAGAAATCGCTGAAATCAGCCGTGGTCTAAAATCTATCGCTCGCGAACTTAATATCCCAATTCTAGCCCTTGCTCAGCTCTCTCGGGCAGTAGAAATGACTCATCCGGCTATACCGAAACTATCCCATCTTCGTGATTCCGGATCTATTGAACAAGACGCTGATATTGTTATGTTTATTTATCGTAAGGCAGCCGACCGTGGCTATAATCCAGCTGATTTAACTCTTGAAGAAAGACACCGGGCAGAAATCCACATCGCTAAACATCGAAACGGGCCGACCGGAAAAGTAGATTTATTCTTTGACGAAAATACTGTTAATTTTAAAAACCTTACTAAGCAAATGAGGGATAATATGCCTGAGTCTGCTGAGTTAGAATAATAACTAGTGAAAATATGTTTAACAAACTGAAACAATTCAAAGATTTGCGTAGCCAAGCTAAGACTATGCAAAATGCCCTCGCTCAAGAAACTGTGACTGAAGAAAAAAATGGCGTTAAAATAGTCCTTAACGGCAACATGGAAGTTATGGAACTACATTTAAATTCTGAACTCTCTAAAGAAAGCCAAGAAGATACCCTCAAGACCTGCTTTAACGACGCCTTAAAACGAGCTCAAAAATTAATGGCCAAGAAACTTCAAGAAATGGGTGGCATCCCAGGGCTATCCTAAAATTAAACTGCATGAAGTTCCCCAGTGCTCTACAAAACTTAATTGACAAGCTCTCTAGTTTACCGAGTGTCGGTCCAAAAACCGCCGAGCGTTTTGCGTTTTATCTCTTGAAAAAAAATGATGACGATCTCAAGTCTTTAGCAGAAGCAATTAGCGTGCTGAAAGAAAAAACTGATCGCTGTCATATCTGCCTAGCAATTTCTGATAGAAATCCTTGCCCAATCTGTTCCGATCCTAGCAGATTAAAAGATATGATTTGTTTGGTTGAAGATATTCGTGATCTAGCGTCAATTGAGTCAACTGGAGGATACCAGGGACGTTATTTTGTCTTAGGCGGATTACTAGATACGATAAATGAAGTACGTCCAGAAGATCTTCCCTTCAATCAACTCCTTAAAAGAATCAAAGATGACCAGGTACAAGAACTAATTCTAGCTTTAAATTTTACCCTAGAGGGAGAAACAACAGCTATGTACTTAAGCAGATTACTTAAGGGGCAAATAAAAATTACTCGCTTAGCTAAAGGTTTGCCAGCTGGTTCTGATTTAGAATATGCTGATGAACTGACACTAGCTAGCGCTCTGAAAAATAGAAACGAAGCTAAATAAAAAAACAAAAAAAGTTAAGGCCAAAACCTTAACTTTTTGTTTCTCTGCTAATATTTTTTATTTAAGCGATACTGGAAATCTTGAGAGCGGTAAAATGCTGACGATGACCGACGGTTTTCTTGTAACGAGTCTTGTTCTTATACTTAACTACTGTTACCTTCTTGTGGCGACCATTTTCAACCACGGTGGCTTCAACCTTTTCTCCTAAAGAAGGCTGACCCAACTCAAGATTCTCGCCTTCGGCAACTAAAAGCGTGTCTAACTTAACACTTTGACCAGCTTCTAAATCTAGTTTTTCAACTTTAATAATATCTCCGGCCGCAACCTTATACTGTTTTCCGCCGGTTTTAATAACTGCGATTTTCGCCATATTCTTCAAAAAAATGAATAAAAAATCAGAACTAAATCTGAACTAAGTCAATAATAGCAGATATTTGAAAAATGTCAATAAATAGTCTATCATTATAGAGATGGGAGGCTAAGATATATCCAGGCCTCCTTATGCTAATATTATACAAAATATTATAATTTTTATATGGCTAACTTATTAATCGAAGGCGGACACAAGCTTCACGGCACTATTAGAACTAACTCAGCGAAAAATTCTGCGGTTGCTATTTTGTGCGCTACCACCATGATTAAGGGCCGAACTGTTCTAAATGACGTGCCTCGCATTGAAGAAGTGAACCGAATTATAGAAATCCTAACTTCCTTGGGGCTAAAGTTTAACTGGACTCATGAGCATAGTTTGGAAATTATAAATTCCGGTAAACTTAACCCTGATAAAATCGATCGAGAAGCTTTTATTAAAACTCGCTCTGCCCTGCTTTTAATGGGCGCGCTAAGCTCTAATTTAAAAAAATTCTCTCTACCAAAATCTGGTGGTTGTCGTTTAGGAACTAGAACCGTGAACCCTTATTCTATAGCTCTGGGCTATTTGGGTATTAAAGTTAAATCAACTAATGATTCGTACCAGGTGTCATATACTAAAAAGAAGGCTGCAGAATTTACCATGTACGAGACCAGCGATACCGGAACAGAAAATACAATCATGGCCGCGATTTTTACCCCCGGAACAACAAAAATAAACTTAGCTTCCTCAAACTACATGGTTCAGGATCTAATTGGTTTTCTAAATCAAGCTGGAGCTAAGATATCATGGAACGGCATTAGCTTAAAAATAACTGGTGTTGATAAGCTTCATCCGATAAATGGCTATAGCATAATGCCAGATCCAATTGAGTCAATGGCTTTTATGTCTTTAGCTATTACCACAAAATCTAACTTACAGATAACTCGCTGCCCGATAGACTTTTTGCTTCTAGAAATTGAAAAACTTAAGGTTATGGGTCAAAAATTAAAAATATCTAAGCCATATGAAACAGAAAATAAATTATTTCGCCTGGTTGACATTACAATTATACCTAGCCGTTTAAAAGCCTTACCTGATAAAATTCACCCTCAACCATACCCGGGTCTAAATATTGATAACCTGCCTCTGTTTGTACCAATCTTAACCCAAGCCGAAGGCGGCACTTTGGTTCACGATTGGATATATGAAAATAGAGCTATTTATTATACAGAATTAACCAGATTAGGGGCTGATATAATGCTACACGATCCACACCGAATTACAGTAACCGGTCCCACTGAGCTTAAACCAAACGAAATTGTCTGCCCGCCTGCTTTAAGGCCATCAATAAATATTTTAATCTGTATGCTGGCTGCTAAAGGTAAATCTACTTTGAGAAATTCCTATTCCATAGACCGCGGTTACGAAAATCTTTACGACCGACTAAACGCTCTTGGAGCAAATATTACTGTCCTTAAATCCTGATTGATATGTCAAAAAAAATTCGTAACTGGCTTTTCATTGCTTTTATAGTGCTATTTATTAGCGGCACTACCGTTATATCTCTATACGCTTCCGGTTTTAAAATTAACCGCTGTTGGCCTATTCAATTTAACCGCCTACTAATTAGAACTGGCATGATTATTGTTAAAAGCCAACCTAGCGGCGCTATTGTTCAAATAAACGGCAAACAACAAACTTTTTTTTCTTTAAATCCCTGGCACGATGAATACATCTCAACCACCGCTAAAATTAGAAATGTACCGCCAGGAGAATACGTTGTTCGTCTAGAAAAAGAAGGTTACTGGCCGTGGGAAAAAAAAGTAAATGTTTATCCTAATCAGGCAACAACCTTATTAGATGTTTTTTTATTTCGCTCTGATGAACCACAAATGATAGCCGAGGCTGAACAAGGAGCTTTGAGTTTAAGTAAATCCGGTCGTCTGCTTTATATAGATAGTGCAAAAAAAATTATCTCCACCAGAACTAATCAAGAGACTATACTGCCAGAAAATAAGAATAGCGCTGGTGTTTGGCTAGGAGATGCTAATGAACTACTGTACGACTCACAAATTTTTAACGGTAGCGGCGAGGTAATCAGTGATTTTCGCGCACTATTAGGTCAAGGTACAAAAAATCGCTTTGATGAAATAACAGAACGATTATATTACCAAAAAGGTGATAATATTGGATATCTTAACTTACCTTCTCAATCTGCCACTTTAGTGATGAGTAGTCCTAATATATTAACTTATCAGCCACAGGGAGATAAGCTTTGGATAATATCAGCAGAAAATGGACGAGCTCTTTTACAAAGCTTCTCTTTGCCTTCAGGGCCCTTAAAAACAGAATTAGAATTACCTGGGGTCGGTATATATGAATTTAAAGATGATAGTAGGGGAGAAATCTCGATATATGATAGCCAAAATAAGACTCTCTATTTAATAAACAAAGTAGATCCTTCTTTAAAACCTATTATTATTAAAGATATTCTGTCCTGGCAATGGGTTGATAATAATACGCTACTGTATAACAATAGTTGGGAAATTTTTCGTTTAAACATTGATACTAATACCAGTTCCCTTCTAACTCGTGTTGGAGAAGAGATCAATGAGATTATTTGGCACGATGAAAATGACTATTTAATTTTCTCAACTGTCGATAGTCTTCAGGTTTTTAACCCCAAATTAGAAACTACTACTCGCATCTTTCAAGCGCAAAAAATATCAGCGCCCACTTTAGACGCTGATAATAATACTCTATATTTTTGGGCCGACACCGGTAAAAAGACCGGTGCTTTTCGCGTCCTACTACAATAAGTTAACTCTTTAAACTATCAATTAAAGTCTGCAGGTCTTCTTTGAGCTCTGGATCTTTAAGGCCGTACTTGATAGTAGCCTTAATAAAGTTAAATTTATTACCGGTGTCTAACCACTCCCCTTCTATTTGTCGCCCATATATTGGTCGACCATTTTCCAGCATCTCATCAAAAGCATCCGCTAAACGTATCTCACCAGATTTACCAGACTCCATTTTATCTAAAACTGCAAAAACCTCAGGAGTAATAACATATATCCCAACAGCCGCTAAGTTTGAAGGGGCTGAACCAACTGGTGGTTTTTCGACAAATTTTTTAACTTCATAGTTGCCGTTTCCTAAATCTAAACCATCAATGACGCCAAACTTATCAACTTCTGTTTCTAAAACACTAGACAAACCAACCACAGAATCTCCGTATTTTTCATAAGTATCTAAAACCTGTTTAACGGGAGAAACGGGAGAGTCAAATAAGGTATCGCCGAACATCACTAGCACCGGCTCATCAGGACTAACCAGATGGGCTGCGCAGCGAATAGCCTCACCATCTCCGCGTGGAATTGGCTGTCTAACATAAGAAAAGCGAGCTAGATTTTCTATTTCCTTCACTTTCTGAAGCAAGTCAAGTTTGTTTTTTTCAACCAATGTTTTTTCCAACTCAAAAGAATAATCAAAATGATCTTCAATTGATCTTTTGCCGCGTCCGGTCACAAAAATTATTTCTTCAATTCCCGCCTTAACAGCCTCCTCAACTAAATATTGAATAACTGGCTTATCAACGACCATCAACATTTCTTTAGGTTGAGCTTTAGTGGCTGGTAAAAATCTGGTGCCAAAACCGGCTACCGGAAAAATTGCTTTAGTAATTTTTTTCATAATTATTTAATTCCTTTAAAACCCCATTTTATAAAATATTTCAACCAGGAGTCAATATGTCGCCAGGCTAGTTTATCTAATAGTATTGCTAAATACCAAGGATGCTGGGCGCTGGCACGCTGATGGTCATGCACAACCACCGCCTCGGGCACGTAGACGACTTCATGACCGCAACTCCAGATCTGCCTAGCTAAATCCGTATCTTCAAAATACATAAAATAGCGCTCATCAAAAGTCGGATAGAAAACTGATTCATTGCGGCAGCTAATTTTTCTACGAAATAACAAACAAGATCCCATCAACCAATCTACCGGTCTTACCCCTTCGTGATCGAAATCCTTCATCATAAAGCTATCCAGCTGGACCGGGAAATATCGTCCCAAAAAAGTTCGTCTTAAAATAGGCATAAAAAAGCTCGGCCAACGCAGACACGAATCCTGAAGAGAGCCGTCTGGATACAGTAATTTTGGGCCAACCATAGCTACTTCAGAATTAGTTCGTAAATAGGAAACCAGGGTCTGCACGGCTCCCGGACGAATCACAGTATCGGGGTTTAAAATAAACACAAATTCTCCCGACGCGCGCTTAATACCAAGATTATTACCACCGCCCATCCCTAAATTTACTGAGCTTAAAATTATTTCCACTTCTGGGAACTCTGTCTTTAAACTACTTAAGTCATCACCAGAGTTATTATCAACCACAAATATTTCTCTTTTTAAATTCGCTTCCGGAACGCCTAAAGACATCAGACAATTAATCAGTTTAGTGCGACTTTTATAATTCACAATCACTATTGAAATATCCATATTAAATAATTTTTTTAACCAGTTGCCAATAAGCTGCTAAAATCGGATTAACAAAATATATTAGAACCGGGTTAGCAATCTCTTGAAATAATATTCTGCCTTGAAATTCCTTCGCTATATTACGAAAAGGCACTACAGTTAAGCGCTTGAGCTGGCGCCTGTTATTTATAATTTTAATATAACTAGAGGGACGGAGAAAATATTGCCATATTTTTAACAATGTACCTAAATAGCCATGCGAAATTGAATATATTAATGAACCAAACTGCATGAATAATATTATTGGAAACAATAAAACAATAAATTTTACCGGATAAAAAGATAAAATTGTTAACCACCTATTCCTTTCCAAGTAATAGAGCATTTTAATGCTCCTGTTAAACTCGTACTTATGAAAAATTTTTGATTCCGGGGCTAGGATAATTTTTTTACCAAGCAAGTGGACTTTT
>CAYUEO010000027.1:0-10263 GCA_964443755.1 uncultured Gammaproteobacteria bacterium
TTCTTCTTCTTTGCCTCTAAACGCCTGGTTTGAAAAAAATACTGTGCCTTAGTAAAGGTCATACTAATATCCGGTTTCAAGTTATTCAAATCTAGAGCCGCAAACTGCTTCATATAGCCTACTAAACCACTAGCTACTTTTGCTCTATTCATCACATCACGCTTACTAACATAAACGACTCTTATTTTAGCTTCAAAGCTAAGTTTAGAAGATTTAATTTGTATGCTGTCGGCCCGCTTAGCTTCCTGAGGAGTCAGCTCAACCATAGTCTTTTGCTTTTCTTCTTGAGAACCACCCTCAACCTCAGACCAAATAGCGTAAATTCCCTCACTGACATCACCTAACCAAACAAGAAATTTATAAAACAACCCTTCTTTTGCCTTCTTTTTTCGCCCCAATATTGCATCAATAGCCTCCTCAGCAGTTTTAACCCAATCAAAACCAATTGGTATGACAATATGCTGAATCCAAAGTTGTTCGCCTTCTCTTAGCGACGCACACAGATCCATTAAGCTTGCCATAGGATCTTTAAATTGCGATTCCAGGGGGCCAACCTTAGATTCAAATTCCGGATATGTCTTAATTGGTAAAAACCAGTCAGCTTTCTGAACGAATTCTGTTCCCCAAATGTCGTATTCCTCATCAGGTAAGCTAGACGGCAAAAGCTTAGTATAATCGTCAACCTCAGATATCTCCGCATCGGGATATTGAGAATAAACAGATGATTCAACTAAATTACGATATTCAGCCGGAGACCAAATTAAAAATTGGGTATACCCCTCTAAGCTGACAATTTCGTAGCTAAATGATTTTTGAAACTTCCCTTCAAACCATTTCTCAAAAAAATTAATTGATCCGTGAGCTCCGGATAAATAGGTAAACATGTTTTCCACCGCCTTAGGAGTCTGCTCGTTTCCTTTAGGTATATCAATTGCCAATAAGACACTTTTATGAGTCTCGGCCCATTTATTTCTAATATAAAATAAATATAGTTCCCTAACGCCATGTAAAAAAACGAAGGCTAAAATGAGCCAACCAACATTTACAAAAAATACCCAAAACATTTCGCCGGCAGGAAGGCGAAAAAAGTTTTCTAACGGGCTGATGTCTATTACAATATCCACCTTAAATTTTCTTATTAATCACTAGATAATCTATCAATATCTTATCATATTAACCCTAAAAAATAAAATCCACCTTTTTAAGGGCGGATTTTATTTCGAAGGTTATTTTTAGGTTAGACTTTAGGGGAAAAAATTATTTTTTCCACTCCTTTAAACCATAGGTACCACGACTGACCAGCACATATCTATCATCAAGAATCAGCTCATTATGTACAGTAGCGGCGTTAGCAATTTTCTTGTCAAATTTCATCTCATTAATCTTACTAGCTATATCGGTAAAATGAAGCGGTTCTCCGTTATGCTTTAAAATCAAATAGATTTTATCATTAACCGTCTTAGGTTTTATTTCTCCCCAATGGCCCAAGCCCCAATTACCATACTTATTTTGCTCCAAATTCTTAATAGCCTGGATCAAAGAGTATAAAACCTTATTATTGTTTATTAAATCTGCCTGATCAGGGAAAACATCGCTCTTAAAAATAGAGGATATATCGTTCTGTCCATCATGCCCTAACTTTTCTAGATGACGGTTATAAGCCTCCAGGTCACGAAGTAACTGCATCAGTTCTTCAGTAGTTAGCGTTTTCTTTAAACCATCAACCTTTTTAATTAAATCTTCAGCTAACTCCTGAATATGATCAACAGAATCATTCTTTTTCTTGTATGAAGGTTCAAAGTGTCCATGATCTTCAACTAACTCTAAATCATCAGATAATAATTTTGATAGCAAAAAATCATAATTATTCTTATATGATTTTCTACTAGTCTCATATTCCAGGCCATCAGAAACATTATTCCCGGCTATCTCCAGAGAAATAACACTTAAAATATCAAGCAAATAATCTCTCCTCATTAATCCTCCGTGCTCGGAGATCAAGCTATTAACGATATCTTTTAGAATTTGAATAGAACCGGACAACTTATCCAGCTTTTTAATCTTTTTAATACTAGAGGACTCTATCTGACGCACTCTTTCTCTCGTCAGTTTGTGCAAGCGGCCAATCTTTTCCAGGGTCTCGCCCTTATCTCCCTTGAGACCAAATCGTCTAGATAAGATGTCCCTCTCGCGATCGAGAAGTTCAGAAAATAATGACTCAACGATGTTTATAGCATCTAAACGAGTCAGTTCTTCAGTTTTCTTTTCGGTAATAATTTGCTCTAATAAGTTCTCCATACTCGCTTTCAGTTAACCCATTTCTTTTATTAATCCCCCCTAATTTATCACATTATTTTATATTAGTCAACACTAGCGTCTGCGCCATATTTCCTGAAACTCTTTTAATAAATATTTATCTAATATTAAATAAGAAATAAAATACATGAACGCCCTCCTTAGTATTGCCAATTTGTTAAAAAAATTTTGTTTAGACCAGTATTTTCGGTAAATATAAAGTTGATTTCTCAGTGACCAAGCCTTAACTAAGCGACTTTTAGACTGGTGATCTTTAAAAATTGATAAAAAACCGCGTCCAGACGATCCAGCTGTCCGATCATGGTAGATAATAGCTTCTAAAACTAAAGCGCTTCTATAACCAGCTAAAAACAAACGGTAAGCTAAATCACAATCTTCTTTATACATAAAAAAATGCTCATCAAAGAAATCAACTTGACCAGTGACGTAATTTCTAGTAGCTATTTCCTTCAAGGCGCTCATTCGATATAAGCCAGCTGCACCACTAGGACCTAATATTTGCGTGGTCCCTGCACTGGCTTGGTCGACTAAACCCTGATTTAAATCATAAAAACGGAGTCCCGGTCCCAAAACAATGCCAAGCGAATCTATTATTTTAGTTTGTTGACGATTTTTATAGTCCCAATGTAAAATTTTTGGCGCCGCTGACCCAAAACTACCATCACTATCTAAAGCTAATATTAACTGTCTAATTGAATCACTGTCTAACTGGGTATCGGGATTAATAATTAAAAAATATTCACTTTCAATAGCAGCTGCAAGACGTAGCATTAAATTATAAGCTCGACTAAAGCCAATATTTTTCCCCACCCTCTGATAATTAATCCCCGACCCGTTTCTCAACGGTTGAAGTAATTTTTTTTGAAATTCACTAAGAATCTGAAAGTTTTCCTCATTTCCTGTTCGGCTATTATCAATGGCATAAACTTGATATTTATCAGGTTGCAAAAAACCGAGCGCTTGATAAAGGCTCGGCAAAAAATCCGCCAAATACTTCGCGGTCGCATCTTCAAATAAAATGAATCCGACTGCAAGCTTCATAATTCAAAACTAAATAATCATTTTACTACTCATCTTTTCTTGGGCAAAGTTTTGCGCCTTTAAAAGACTTTCAAAAGTTCCAGTATCTAACCACTCACCGTCTACTTTAGCAACACTTAACTCGCCTTTCTCTAAATACCAGTTATTAATATCAGTTATCTCTAACTCACCGCGCGGACTAGGCTTGATTTCTCTAGCTGCCTGGACTACTCGCTTGTCATAGACATATAAACCAGTTACCGCAAAATCACTAATTTTGGTCGATGGTTTCTCAACTATTTTTTGAGCCTGACCAGACGCATCAAACTGAACAACTCCAAATCTTTCTGGATCAGGGACTTGTTTCGCAAATATCTTGGCTCCCCCGGTAAAATTCTGAATCTCACTCGCTAAATCATCTTCAAAAATATTATCTCCTAAAATCAGGGTCACATTCTCACCGTCAATGAATTTCTCGCCAATTAAAAAAGCTTGAGCAATTCCTTCCGGCTTATCTTGAATTTCATAAGTAAACTTAACACCAAACTGTTTCCCGGATCCTAACAGATTAAGATAATCCCCCGCTCTTTCCGGAGCAATAATAATTAGAATCTCCTTAATACCTGCTTTTATCAGGGTGTTTAAGGGATAATAAATCATCGGCCGATTATAAATTGGGAGCAGTTGTTTTGAAGTAATTTTAGTTAGCGGCCTAAGACGCGTACCGGACCCGCCGGATAGGATTATTCCACGCATAATATTTATTTCTTCCTACTACTTAATTATTTTTATTAGCCATTTCCCGTAAATACTCTTTTAAGGCCTCTTGCCAATTTCTCAGACGCTTAATTTTAGTATTTGCCAAAACAGAATATTTTGGACGACGGGCCGCTCGAAGCAAATTCTCACTTCTTAGAGCCCTTAAAGAAATAGGCATTTTCTTCAGTCTAAATAATTCTTGGGCTGCTTCAAACCAAGTAACCGCCCCTTCATTGATAATATGATAAATTCCAGGCAAAGCTGCTGATTCTACTAATCTTTTAGTAGCAGCCGCTAAATCCGGCGTATAAGTAAAACAGCTTAACTCCTCATTAACAACTGTTAACTCTGCCTTATTTTGGGCCAAATCTAACATAATGTCAAAAAAACTAGGTTTAGCTTGTGGGCTCAACCCTTTAGGACCAAATAGTTTAGAGGTGCGAATTAAGAAATAATTTAAACCTTTTTCAGATCTTTTAATTAACTCCACTTCACCCTGGAACTTACTTTCACCATATTTATTAAGAGGATTAGGAGTTTCCTGCTCTGTAAATAATTGTTTTTCTTCAGTACCACTAAAAACGTAATCCGTAGAATAGTGCACTAAAACAGCCTTATGTCGTAAAGCTAAGTCGGCCAAAAGACCTGGTAACTCGCCATTTAAACGCATAGCCAAAGATAATGCTTCAGGTTCCTCGCATTTATCAACTGCGTTATAAGCAACTGCATTGATTATTATCTGCGGAGCCAACTCAGCAATCCGTTCAGATAAAAGTATTGAATCTAAGACATCCAAATCTTCTTTATCCCACGAGGTCACCTCATGATCCTCGCTAAATACTTTAACTAGTTGCCCACCTAAATTACCTCTTGCTCCCAGAATTAATATTTTCATATAAATTGAGTATAACAGATTTTGCTTTTTTTGACATTTTCATGGTCTTTCGCTAATGTTGAGTCACTATAATTTTTGCACATTAACAATAGGAGAAAAAATGATCATTAAAAATGTAGATTTTTCGAACTGCGTTTTGGCTTCCGGGAGTATGAGTTTCTTTGGAAGCGGATATTGGTATCACAATGTTTATCAAACTATAGTCCCTGGTTTTGAAATAACCAATGATCTTAGTTTCGTCACAAAAACAACCACCTTTCACTACCGCCCAGGCAACATGAAGCTGGACAGTAATTTTCAACCCAAAGAATACTTCCCTAGTTGCGTCAGGGCTTATCCTTTCAAAGGAGTCTTACTTAACGCTGCTGACCTCGGTGGTCCAGGTGCTTTAAGTCTTTTTGATACCGGTAACTGGCAAGATGTTGATCGTCCCTTCTTTTTGTCTTTCATGCCTATTTACCCTACTAAAGCAGGCCGCTATATCGAAACTCAGTCATTCTGCCAACTCTTAAAAAAACGTTTGCCGGAATTTAATACTAAGGTCGGACTACAATTAAATTTGTCTTACCCAAATTCTGAATATGATATTCGGCACCTAGCTGATGAAGCTATAACCCTGCTGACAATTTTTAGGGATTTACAAATACCCCTTGATTTAAAAGTTGGTCTCTTCTTTCCGGTAGAAATAATTATGCAAATAGAGGAGGAAAATTTATGCGATATAATCACTATTGGAAACGCTGTAAAGTTTGGTTCAAACGGAATAAACTGGAATAAACTATTTCATAACAATAACTCACCTCTTAGTAATTATGGCGGTTGCGGTCTCTCTGGTAAACCTCTTTTGTCTTTGATATCAAGAGAGATCAGGTATTTAAGATCTTTAGATTTTAAGATGCCTATTAAAGCTAGTGGTGGAATAACTAGTCCATCTGATGTCGTTGAATATAAAGAAGCGGGCGCTAACGCCGTTGAAATAGCGACAGTACTGGCTCTTAGACCATGGCGCGTAAAATCAATCGCTGCTATGGCGGAAAAAGTATTTAATTAGACACAAAAAAGCACTTGAATTCAAGTGCTTTTTTACTTATCTAAGGGATTATTTATTTTGCCAATCCTCTCCCTGACGAACCAAAAGTTCACCAGCCTTTTCAGGCTCTGCCATTATTTCTTTAACTATCTTTTCCATGCGCATACCCTGAGATCCTTTTACTAAACTAATATCACCGGCCTTTAAGCGATTCTGAATAAAACGTCCGGCCTCTTCCGGTTTATCAAAATAAAACAAACACGCATCATCCATACCTGCCTGACTAGCGCCTTGTATAATCATCCTGGCTCTTTCTCCTACAGCAATTAAACACTGCAAATTGCTGGCCGCTGCTTTTTGGCCGGCAGTCAAATGGCCCTCTTCAGTATATGATCCCAATTCTAACATGTCTCCTAAAATAGCATACTTCGAAGCCCCTTCTTCTATCTTAATTCGCCCTAAAATATCTAAAGCCGAAATCACTGCCTCTGGAGAAGAATTGTATGTATCATCAATAATAAAAGTATGTTTAATACCCGGTAAGATGTTCATACGTCCTGGCGGTAAATTAAACTCCTCTAAAGCTTTAGCAATTTCCACCAGATTCATATCGAAATACAAACCGACAGCCGCTGCTGCTAAAGCCGCATATAAAGCGCTCTCAGTCATAACGTGCCTCATAAATACCGGCACAATTGCACCCTGATTATTAAGTTTAAAATTCACACCAGCTAGATCATAGGTGCCACGAGTAAAATTAAAAGTAATATCTTGAGCGCGTAAATCAGCCCCCTCTTTGAGGCCGTAAGTTATCACTCGAGCCCTGGAAGATTCAGACATCTCTCTAACTAAAGAATTATCGTAATTTAAAACAGACAAGCCCTGATTATCTACATTTTCAATTAAAACTTGTTTCTCTTTTTTGATGTTGCTAACACTGCCGAAATATTCTAGATGCGAATAACTAACAGCTGTCACTACCCCTACTTTAGGCGTGGCGATTTCAGTTAAGTACTGCATATCACCAGGGTGGTCAACGCCCATTTCTAAAACCAACACCTCGGGATAATCTTTATCTTTAATGATTAATATTTTAAAAGCTTTCCAAAAAATAAGTAGCCAACCAAAAATGTTTCGCCCCGCAGTCTGAGAGCCAATAATTGATAACGGTAAGCCAATTTCGCTATTATAATTCTTCGGGCTCATCCGTACTTTAAGCTGATCTTTTAAAACAAAATACACAGCCTCTTTAGCGCTAGTTTTACCGACTGATCCAGTAATACCAATCACCGTCGGCCGGTAACGGCGCAAGATAAGTTTTGCCAGAGCTCTAAGTTTTATAATCAAGATTTTTTTCATATTATCTAACTATCTTGTCTTGGGAACTTGATAATATTTAAGCATATAATCAGCAATTTCACGCCACAAAGGCACAGCCGACCCTTCGGCATATTGTACGTCCTGAGGGTCATCTATCTTCGTTAATAATACAAAGGCTGGCTTTTCAATCGGGGCGATACCAATAAAGCTATGAATATACTTATCACTACTATAAACACCTTTTTCAGCCACTTGAGCCGTCCCCGTTTTACCACCTAAATAGTAACCGGAAATGGCTGCTTTCTGAGAATGCCCTTTCTCAACCACGTTCACCAACATAGCAGAGATTGTCGAAGCTGTTCTAGTGCTAATTACAGGCCGAACTGCTTTAGGAATAGTTTCTTCTCTAACACCCTCTTTAATTATCGCTTTAACAATATGAGGCTTCATTAGGACACCGTCATTGGCAATCGCTTGATAAGGCATGATCATCTGCAAAGGTGTCACTGCTATACCCTGCCCAAACGAAGCAGTCGCGGCATCAATATCTTTTACTTTATTAACTAGTAAATTAGAAATGTTACCAGGACTTTCGCCACCTAATTCTAACCCGGTCTTTTCCCCAAAACCAAAGTTTTTAACATAATCAGAAAACACTTTTGGCCCCACTTGATTCATCACAAAGATAGCTCCGGTATTAAGAGAATTATCTAAAACAGCGCTCATATCAACTACACCATGCGGTCCGTGAGTGGAGAAATCTGAGTTTTTTATAGGCTTGTGCCAACCCTTAATCATTATTTGCCCTTCGTCTTTATAAGTAGTGGATGGAGAAACTTTTCCTTGATCTATAGCTATGGCCATGGTCACAGTTTTAAACACAGACCCTGGCTCATACATATATAACAGGCTCGGATTATTATAAACACTAATATCCTCTACCTGTTTATACTCATTAGGATTAAAATCTGGCACGGAGCACATTGCAATAATTGCACCACTAGCCGGCTCTATGGCAATAATGGTACCGCCACTAGCTCCATGTTTTTCAACGCTCTCTTGCAGTTTTTGACAGGCAAAAAATTGGACATTACGATCAATAGTTAAAACAATATCAGCTCCCGCGACTGGTTTAATATACTCTCTATCATTAACAATAATCACGCTCCCCTTGCCCCCTTTTTCTGACTTTAAAGACCCATATTGACCGAATAATTCATCATTAAAAAATTCCTCCAAACCATAGCGACCCTGAGCTTCTTCTTCTACATAACTAACAAAACCTAATAGATGAGAACCAATGTTATTTTCCGGATAAAAACGTCGATTATCTAGCTCAAATCCCAAGCCAGGAATTTTTAACACTGTTCCGGCTAATTCACCGTCAAAAAAACTCTTTTTAAAATAAACTTGAGCATTTTTCACCTCTAAATCTTCCGCCTTGATCGGAGTTGAGCTAGCTGAATACAAATAAGCATACAGACCCAATAATGATTCAGAATCTAATAATTTATTTTCTAGCGGCTCGTAAGGATCGCCGGGTTTATTTAAACGCTTTAAATAATTTTGCAATAACCCGTTCTTAGTGCTAGTAGCTATAGAAACCAGTTCAGTTGCGATTACAGAGGTAGCGGTAGCAGGTTTAACTTCCAAAGCAGCCGCAGCAACTAGTTGCTTTTCTAACTCCGGCTTGTCAAAAAAATTAAATAGTTTTTCCGCCATCTCATCAGGACTAGTCACATCTTTTGGTACAACATACATCGAGGCAAAGCTTTTATTAGTAGCTACCGGAAAAAGTCTCTCTGTACCGTTTATGGTTTCAGTAAAATAAATAAGGCCTCTTTCCGGCCTTAACACACTAGCTACCTGCTGTTGGCCCGAGGCCATAGCTGCATACATATCAAACTCACGAACCTGCAAACTAAATAGTTTAAAAAGCAAAGAACCGCTCAATAAAAAAACGAAGGCCAAAACAACCCTCCAGCGATGCGCACTAATTTTAAGCGGTTGAGGCTTTATATCTCGTTTCCACATAAATTTTATTTTCAGCCCCTTACTTCATAGCAACAGCTGCATCCGAAACCGCCAGATATTCAACTTCTCCGATAGCCACCATGCCTAAATTTTCCGTTCTATCTGATAAGGCTTGATAGGATCTGACCCGATTAACCTCTTCTTCCTTAGCTAACTTTTCACTAGCTAGCATCGTCGACTCTGATTTTAGATCTAATAGAACAAAACCCATGACAGTTAGGTTACTGATATTAATCAGATAAAATACTCCTAAACTGATAATAGCGGCTAGTAAGCCAAAATTAAGGTATTTAAGATTGAACAGTCTTTTATTAGCTGGGGATCCAGCTAAGGAGCTGTATGTGCTATTGGCTATCATAGGCATCTTACTTAATTTCTATTATTCTTTTTGAAAATTATCAATTTTAATGGCCGCTCTTAATTTAGCACTACGGGACCGGGGATTTTCTGATGCTTCCTGATCGGTGGGAACTAAGGGGCGTTTAGTAATGGCTTCAAGAGTCACTTCGTTTTTAATAAATCTTTTAACAATGCGATCTTCTCCGCTATGAAACGATACGACTACTAATCTTCCTCCAGGCAACAGCAGATCAACTGCTTTAGGCATTACTTCAGTTAAAGAATCGAGTTCGCCATTAGTTTCCATCCGCAGGGCTTGAAATATTTTAGTAGCTGGATGGATTCTATATCCGGGCCTAACTGGAGAAACTGTTTCAATAACTTGGATCAAATCAGCCGTTGTTTTAAACTTTTTTACTTTCCGAGCCTCTAATATGGCGCTCGCCATCTTCCCGGCCCGACGCTCTTCTCCTAATTCGCGAAATATTCTAGCCAATTCACCGTGTTGATAAAAATTAACGATATCACTAGTTCTCTTCCGTACTCCGGG